>NZ_JBEYER010000051.1:0-55008 GCF_040634005.1 Micromonospora sp. NPDC007271 | reverse complement strand
GCCCCGCTCGCGACCGGTGCCGGGGTGACCGTCGCGGTGATCGACTCCGGGGTGGCCCGGGCGGCCCGGGCGGCGAGCGCGGCGACCGGGGCCAGCGCGGCCAGGCCGACCGCCCCGGTGGCGGCCCACCGGGTGGCCCGCGAGGGCGGCGTGGGCCGGGGGGCCCAGCTGTGCTCGGGCCGCGGCGGCACCGATCCGCCGTGCAGGCCGGCGCGGAGCAGCTCGGCCAGGTGGATGGCGCGCCGGCCGTCGGACGCGCTCTGCTCGACCTGGGTACGGCAGCTGAAGCCGTCGGCGAGGATGACGTCGGTGTCGGCGGCGTCGCGTACGGCGGGCAGCAGCACGCGTTCGGCGCACGCCTCGGAGACCTCGTAGTGCCCCTGCTCGAAGCCGAAGTTGCCGGCCAGGCCGCAGCAGCCGGAGTCGAGGAAGTCGGGGCGTACCCCGGCGGCGGACAGCACCGCCTGGTCGGCGCTGGTGCCGAGGATCGCGTGCTGGTGGCAGTGAGTCTGGATCAGCGCGTGCGCGGGCAGCCGGGGCGGTCGCCAGCCCGGGCTGTGGTCGTGCAGCAGCTCGGCCAGGGTGACCGTCTGCTCGTGCAGCTTGGCGACGTCCTGGTCCTCGGGGAACAGTTCGTGGGCGTCGCTGCGGAACACGGCTGTGCAGCTCGGCTCCAGCCCGACCACCCGGGTGCCGGCGCGCAGGTGCGGGCGCAGCACGTCCACCGTCCGCTGGAGCACCCGCTTGGCGATGCCGAGCTGGCCGGTGGAGATCCAGGTCAGGCCGCAACAGACCGGCCGTTCCGGCACGCGTACCCGCCAGCCGGCCGCCTCCAGCACCTCGACCGCGGCCTGCCCGATGGCGGGATGGAAGCGGTTGGTGAAGGTGTCCGGCCAGAGCAGGACCTCGCCGCGGGAGCCGTCCCCGTGGGGCGTGCGACGGGCGAACCAGCGCTGGAACGGCTCCGGGGCGAAGAGCGGGATGTCGCGCCGCTGGTCGACCCCGCCGACGGCCTTGGCGAGCTGGCTCAGCCCGGGAGCCCGCGCCAGCGCGTTGACCGCCCGGGGCGCGGTTGCGGCCAGCGCGGCCGCCACCGGCAGCCAGCCCATCGAGTAGTGCGCCCGCGGGCGCAGCCGGCCGGCGTAGTGGTGGGACAGGAACTCCGCCTTGTAGGTGGCCATGTCGACGTTGACCGGGCAGTCCCGCTTGCAGCCCTTGCAGGCCAGGCAGAGGTCGAGGGCGTCCCGGACGGCGTCGGAGCGCCAGCCGTCGCCGATGACCCCGCCCCGGGCGGTGCCGTCGAGCATCTCGAACAGCAGCCGGGCCCGGCCCCGCGTCGAGTGCTCCTCCTCCCGGGTGGCCATGTACGACGGGCACATCACCCCGCCGTGCTGCCGCCGGCACTTGCCCACGCCGACGCAGCGCAGCACGGCCCGGCCGAAGCTGCCGGAGTCGTCGGGGTAGCGGAAGTGGGTCACCACCTCGCCGTGGTTGTAGTCGACGCCGAGCCGGAGGTGGCTGTCCAGCGGGTAGGGAGCGACCACCTTGCCGGGGTTCATCCGGTTGTCCGGATCGAAGATCGCCTTGAACTGCCCGAACGCGCGGATCAGCCGGTCGCCGAACATCTTCGGCAGCAGCTCGCCCCGGGACTGCCCGTCGCCGTGCTCGCCGGAGAAGGAGCCGCCGTACGAGACCACCAGGTCCGCGGCCCGCTCGATGAACGAGCGGAACTGCCGTACGCCGTCGGCGGTGGCCAGCCGGAACGGGATCCGGGTGTGCACACACCCCTGCCCGAAGTGCCCGTACAGCGACGCCTGCTCGTAGCCGTACTCGCGGAAGAGGCGATCGAGGTCCCGTAGGTAGTCGCCCAGCCGCTCCGGCGGGACCGCCGAGTCCTCCCAGCCCTCCCAGGTGTCGGCCTCGCCCGGCACCCGGGCGGTCGCGCCGAGGCCGGACTCGCGGACCTGCCACATCTGTTCCTCGTGGGCCTCGTCGTCGAAGCGGTGCACGGTCGGCCCGCCGTCGCGCCGCAACGCGTGCAGCATCCGCACGACGGCGTCCTCCGCCTCCTCCAGGGTGTTGCCGCCCATCTCGACCACCAGCCAGCCGCCACCCGCTGGCAGCAGGTGCAGGGCGGCGGGGTGCAGGTGCTTGCGCTTCTCGAAGTTGATCAGCTTGTCGTCGATCCCCTCGAGCGCGATCGGGTGGTGCGGCAGGATGTGCTTCACGTCGTCGGCCGCGGCGGCGATGTCCGGGTAGCCGAGCCAGACCATCGCCTTGGCCGGGACCACCGGAACCAGCTTCAGCCGGGCCCGCAGCACGGTGACCAGGGTGCTCTCGGAGCCGACCAGCGCCTGCGCCACGTGAAAGTTCTTCTCGGGCAGGAGGCTGTCCAGGTTGTAGCCGGAGACCCGTCGCGGGATGTCCGGGTAGCGGGTACGGATGTCACTCAGGTACTCGTCCCGCAGTGCCCGCAGCTGGCGGTAGATCTCGGCCCGGCGGCCACCTCGGCGCTGGATCTCGGCGTACTCCTCGTCGCTGGTCTCGCCGACCCACATCCGGGTGCCGTCGTAGAGCAGCACCTCCATCTCGACGAGGTTGTCGACCGTCTTGCCGGTACGCTGCGCCGTCGACCCGCAGGAGTTGTTGCCGATCATCCCGCCGATCGTGCAGTGGTTGTGGGTCGCCGGCCGTGGGCCGAACTCCAACTGGTACGGGGCCAGCAACTCGTTGAGCGTGTCGAGCACGATGCCCGGCTCCACCAGGCAGGTCTTCGCCTCGGCGTCCACCTCGAGCAGCCGGTTGCAGTACTTCGACCAGTCGATCACGACGGCGGTGTTGGTGCACTCGCCGGCCAGGCTCGTGCCGCCACCCCGGGAGAGCACGGGAACGCTCATCCGGCGGCACACCGCGATCGTGGCGACGGCGGCCTCGACGGTGCGCGGCACGACCACACCGAGCGGAATCTGCCGGTAGTTGGAGCCGTCGGTGGAGTAGGCACCGCGCGAGCCGGCGTCGAACCGCACCTCGCCGTCGACCACCGGACGCAACTGTGCGGCCAGGGCGTCGAGGTCCACGCCGGTGGCGGGCGCGGGTGCCCGGGTCACCGGGTCGGGCAGCGCGACCGGAGGAGCCGTGACCCGGGTCATGATCGCAGCTCGTTGATCTTGTCGCGGGCGACGGTCGCCACGGTGGCCGCCTTGTGCGGCTGGCCGCGCAGGAACGCCTCGGTGAAGTGCTTCGCCTGCTCGTAACGGACCTTGCCGGGCATCGGCGGCTCGTTCGGGTTGACGTCGCAGTCGACCAGTGCCGGACCCGGGTGGGCGAGGGCCTCCCGGATCGCCCCGGGCAACGCCTTCGGATCGGTGACCTTGACGCCGTAGCCGCCGCAGGCCCGGGCCCAGGCGCCGAAGTCCGCCTCCGGCTGCCGGTGCCGCACCGCGTACTCGGGATAACCGAGGATGATCTGCTCCCAGAGGATCTGCCCGTACGCGTTGTTGTTGTTGATGATCACCTTGATCGGCAGCTCGTGCCGTACGGCGGTGAGGAACTCGGCCATCAACATGGCGAACCCGCCGTCACCGACGAAGGCGATCACCTGCCGCCCCGGGAACGCGTGCTGCATGGCGACCGCGTACGGCAGACCCGGCGCCATGGTGGCCAGGTTTCCCGACAGGTAGAACTCCCGGTTGCCGCGGATGGTCCAGTGCCGGGCCGCCCAGGTGGCGATGGTGCCGGAGTCGCAGGTCAGGATCGCGTCGGAGGTGGCCGCCTCGTCGACGCAGCTGATCAGGTACTGCGGGGCGATCGGGTCGCGGGACGGGTCCTGCAGGGCGACCATGTCCGATCGCCACGCGTCCCGCTCCCGCTGGTACTTGGTCAGGAAGGCCCGGTCCGACCGGGGCTGGAGCATCGGCAGCAGTTGCTGCAACGCCAGCCGGGCGTCGGCGGTGACCGCCGCGTCCAGCGGCAGCCGCAGGCCGAGCAGGCTGGAGTCGATGTCGATCTGCACCACCCGGGCCTGCCCCGGCTTCGGCAGGTACTTCCCGTACGGGAAGGAGGTGCCGACCATCAGCAGGGTGTCGCACTCCTCCATCAGCTCCTCGCTCGGCCTGGTGCCGAGCAGGCCGAGGCCGCCGGTGGTGAGCGGGTGGTCGTCGGGCACCACCATCTTGCCCGACAGCGTCTTGACGATCGGGCTCGCCAGCGCCTCCGCCACCGCGATGATCTCGTCGCGGGCGTGCCGGGCGCCCACGCCGACCAGCATGGCCACCTTCTTGCCGGCGTTGAGCACCTCCGCCGCGCGGGCCAGGTCGGCCTGCGCCGCCGGCACCGCCGGCTGCGACGCGACGGGGCTGCTCATCGGCGGCGTACCCGGGCTGACGTGGCGGTACGGGTCCTCGCCGGCCGCGGCCACCTGCACGTCGTTGGGGAAGGTCAGGTGGGCCACCGTCCGCATGGCCAGGGCGTGACGGATGGCGATGTCGACCACCCCGGGCACCTGCTGCGGGTTGGTGACCATCAGGTTGTAGGCCGCCACGTCCTGGTAGAGCAGCTGGGTGTGCACCTCCTGCTGGTAGTGCGAGCCGAGCACCGAGGTCTCCTGCATGCCGGTGATGGCCAGCACCGGCACATGGTCGAGCTTGGCGTCGTACAGCCCGTTGAGCAGGTGGATGGCGCCCGGGCCGGAGGTGGCGGCGCAGACGCCGATCCGGCCGGTGGCCTTGGCGTAGCCGGTGGCCATGAAGGCCGCCGCCTCCTCGTGGTGCACCAGCACGAACTTCAACTTCTCCCGCTGCCGGCGGAAGCCCTCCATCAGCCCGTTGATACCGTCACCGGGCAGGCCGAAGACGGTGTCGACGCCCCACTCCACCAGTCGTCGGGCCAGGCTGTCGCCTACGATCTCCTGCACCTCACGCCTCCTGATCTGGCCTACCCCGCTGCCCGTCGGTCGCCGGGGCGGAGGCGACGGGCGAAGCCGGCCGTCGGACGTCCGGGCCAGTCGCCGGCCCATCCCGATATCGCGGCTACCCGCGCACTTAGCCGGCAAACCTCCGATCCGGGGGCAAACCGATCGGGTGAGCCGCTGCACAGCTCCCGCGAACCCGCCCAAGCGGGCCGACCCGTCGTCGAGGAGTCAGTCCTGCGGCGGCAGCGGCTCGTCCGGGACTGGGCTGGGGTTCTGGTTTGCCGTTTCGTAGGTCGCCCGGTCGGCCTCCGGCACGGTGCCCTGCGGGCCGGCTGCCGGCGGGGACGGCTTGGACCCGCCGCGTGGGGCAGACGGGGGCTTCAGCGGGGTGCGGTCCGGCTCGTGCGAGACGTCCTCGGGGTGACTCATACCGGGCTCCCTTCCTTTGCTGAGTCGATGTCCGGCGATCCCGAGAAACGCCCGCCGCGTCCACCCCGGACCGGCCCGGCCAGTCCACCAAGCGGTCAACCGACTGGGCGACCGTGAACCCGGTACGGTTCGGCGTCCGACCACCGCACCTCAAGTCCCAGTCCGGATCGCGATGGATCCGGCCGCAGGGCGCCGTCGACAGGCGACAGCACACCGTCGAAGAGCATGCGCTCGACCCGGACATGATCATGGAAGTACTCGAGGTGACGACACCTCGGGACGGCGCAGAACGCATGCGCGGACACCGCGGGCGCGCAGTGCGCGGACAGGTCCAGGAAATGGCCGGCCGCGAGACCGGCGATCTCCAGCAGCCCGGTGATCCCGCCGCAGCGGGTCACGTCGGCCTGCAGGCAGTCCACCGCCCGGCGCTCGATCAGGTTGGTGAAGTCACGCAGCACATAGCCGTACTCGCCGGCGGCCACGTCCAGGCCGGGCGGCCCGCACTCGCGGACCAGCCGCAACCCGTCGAAGTCGGCCGAGCTGACCGGCTCCTCGAACCACGACACACCCCACTCGTCGTGGAACCGGTACGCCCAGGCCAGGGCCTGCTTGCCGGTCAGCGCGCCGTTGGCGTCCGTGAACAGGCACGGCCCGTCGCCGATGGCCTCGCGCGCGGCCGCCAGCCGGCGCGGGTCCTGGTCGGGATCGCGGGACGTCTTCATCTTCACCCGGTCGATGCCCTGGTCGACCCACCCGGTCAGTTGCTCGACCAGCCGCGGGAGCGGGTAGTTGGTGAAGCCGCCACTGCCGTAGACCGGCACCTGGTCGTGGCTGGCCGGTAGCGTCCGGAACAACGGTTGCCCGATCAGGCGGGCGCGCAGATCCCACAACGCGATGTCGACGCAGGACACCGCCATCGCGCCGACCCCGGGCCGGCCCGAGTTGCGGATCGCGGAGGACATCGCCTGCCACGTCATGGCCGGCGTGAACGCGTCCGCGCCCCGGACCACCGGCGCCAACTTCGACTCCACGAACCGTGCGACGGAGACGTCGCCGTACGTGTAACCCAGCCCGGTCACGCCGCCGCCGTGTGCCCGCACCAGGATCATGGTCGTCGAACTCCAGGTCGCCGTGCCGTCCTGCTCGATGCCGTCCGGACCGTCGGTAGGCACCGTGAAGGCATGCACGTCGACGCCATCGACGGCTACCTCCGGCCGGTTGTCCATGTCACCACCCTCGGCACGCGCTCCCGCTCCAAGGGGGGCCCGATACCCGTCGAAGCGGCTCCGAAACCCGCAGTAGGGGCACGGACCTGTGCAGAGCGGCTCTCGTCAATCTCCACCGCCAGCTCCTTCAGCAGCGGCCGTGCCTCGCGTGCCCTCGAAAATCCTCTCGATGTCGGGTCGCCGAACGTCCGTACTGGCGACAAGAACCTCGTCTCCGGCCCGCAGCACGGTCTGGCCGTCGGCGAGGATCTGCTCGCCGTCGCGGGCGACCAGGCTGATCCAGACGCCCTCGTCCCGGCTGAGGTCGTGCAGCGGACGCCCTTCAGCCGGCGCCCCCTCGTGCACGGTGAAGCAATGCATCCCGGGTGGCTCCTGTTCGAGGCGGATGCCCACGACCCAGGGTTTGAGCGGCACCGTTCGGGTTGGCACCCGGCACCACCGCGCGACGACCGGCACCAAACTGCCCTGCACCAGAACGGAGAAGGCCACCACGATGAAGATCAGATCGAAGAATCGCACCTCCTGTGTGACCTGCGACGTGAGGATGAACGTGCCGAGCAGGATCGGCATGGCGCCCTTGAGACCGGACCACACGATGAAGATCCGCTCGCCCCACCGCAGCCGCACCGCCGTCAACAACCCGCCGATGATCAGCGGACGGACAACGAAGGTCAGCAACACGGCGAGCGCCAGGCCGACCACCCAGGTGCCCTGCGCGATCACCGTACGCAGCGGAACCACCAGCCCAAGGAGGCTGAACGCCAGAATTTCGCCGAAGCTGGCGAGCGCCCCGTGAAATCGCCGGATCTCCCGCTTGAACGGCGCCCGCGCGTCCCCGAGCATGATCCCGGCCACGAACACCGCGAGGAAGCCGGACCCCCGGGCGAGGGTGGCCAGCCCGTACACGGACAGGGCGGCGAACAGCACCTGCAACGGGTAGAGCCCCTCGCTGGGCAGGACGACTCGTCGCATCATCAGCAGCATCAGCCCTCCGCCGAGCAGGCCCACCAGCCCACCCACCACCATCTGCAGGGCGAACCCACCCGCCGTTGTCCCGGCCGTGAACAGGCCCGAGGACCCGGCAGAGAGCAGCCCCACCATCAGAGCGACACCGACCGGGTCGTTCGCGCCGGCCTCACCCTGCAGGATGATGCCGCTTCGGCCGACCACCTCCCGGCGGTCGAGCACCGAGAACACCGCTGCCGGGTCCGTAGGGGCCAGGGCTGTTCCCACCAGCAGCGCGGACAGCCATCCCACGCCAAACAGATAATGGATCGAGACAGCCATGACCGCCGCGGTCAGCAGCGTGCCGACGACCCCGAGCAGCACGATCGGGCCGAGCGCGGGACGGAACTTACTCCAGCCGATACTCATGCCACCGTCGAAGAGCACGAGTATCAGTGCGACGGTCACCAGGTGCCGCACGGAGAACAGGGAAAGCCGATCGACCTGCGGGAGCACTGCCGACACCACGGCGGCGGCGAGCAGGAAGAGTGCTGGCGCGGGTATCCGCAGCCACACGGTCAACCGGTTGGACAGCACAGCTGCGATGGCAACGAGGGAGCTCACCGCCACGAAAGACGCGAAGCCGATCTCTGTCTGCGAGACCGTCATGGACATCACCGAGCAACGGGCTCCGGCGGCCGGCCAGCCGCGACGAAGCGCGCCGAGCCCGTCATCGGGCCGGTACCCGGGCCACGATCGACAACCGGCCCTGCTGCTCCAGCACCGCGAAGTCGATCGCGCCCGGGTCGGTCACCCCGTGCCCGCGCAGCAGCGCGTCGAGATCGGTACGGGTGAGCCCGGCGCCGCGCAGCTGGTCATGAAGGACCTCACCGTGTGCCACCAGCACCCGGGGTGGGTGGTCGACCAGGCGACGGCCCAGCCGGGTGAACCGGACCCGGGTGAGCAGGGCGTGCAACAGGAGGATCGCCAGCAGGGTGACCAGGCCGGCCAGGTAGCTGGCGTCGGCCGCGCTGGGCAGCCGGCCGACGATCGCGCCGACCGCGACGGCGGCCACGAAGTCGTACGGGGACACGTCGCCCACCGTGCGGCGGCGGCTGATCCGGAAGCCGACCACGGCGGTGACGTAGAGCAGCACCGCCTTGATCCCGACCCAGACCAGCTCGGGCGGATGCCCGATCAGCGCCTTCACGGCCGTCCACCCGGCGTGGCGGCCTCGTCTGCCGGCGGCGACCCGGGTTCGGCCGGAGCCGGCGGCTGCGGCCCGCGGTCGCCGTCGCGCTGGCCGCGCCGGCGGCGGTCGGCGAAGAGGCCGACCAGCAGCGATCCGGCGGCGGCGGCGCGGCCCCAGCGCCGCAGTGCGGTGCGCAGCCGGCCGGGCGGCGGGGGCGGCGGCGGGCCGGGCACCACCACCCGATCGACCCCGGGGTACGCGAGCCGGGACGCCTCCACGGCCTCCTCCTCGGAGCGTACGGCGCGGTTGGTGGTGAGGACGACGCGTTCCGCCTCGTCGCGGTAGCGCCACCGCCACAGCCCGCCCTCCGGCCACAACTCGACCCGCTCCCCCGGCCGGTCCCGGGCGGGTGTCTCGACTCCGCCCTCCTCCGCGCGGGGCGCCGGGGCGGGACCGGCGGAGCGCCGCAGGTCCGCCCGGGTCAGCTCGCCGAAGCTGGCCGCGTCGCCGCGGCGCAACGCCCGGGCGATCAGGTAGGCGGCCAGCCCGGTCAGGACGGGCAGCACGAGCGCCAGCACCCGGAACAGGTCGAGCAGGTCGTAGACGGGCACCCGCAGCAGCCGGGCGAGGATGTCGTCCCCGGCGGCGACCACGAGCACCACGAAGAACGTCAACGCGCCCACGCCCACACCCAGCCGGACCGGGTGGTCCCGGGGGCGGTCGAGCAGCTGGTGCGGCCGGCGGTCCCGGGTGCACAGGCGTTCGAAGAACGGCCAGGCGTAGAGGGCGAGGAAGGTGAACGCGCCGAGCACCACGCCCGGGAAGAACGGGGCCGGCACGAGGTACCCGGCGATCCGGAACTCCCACGGCGGGAAGAGTCGCAGCGCCCCGTCGCCCCAGGCGACGTACCAGTCGGGCTGGGCCGGCGAGGTGGACTGGGACGGTTCGAACGGGCCGTAGAGCCAGATCGGGTTGATCTGCACCAGGCCGCCGAGGGCGAACAGCACCGCCAACACCCAGGCGAACAGGGCGAGCGTGCGCAGCGTGTAGCTCGGCCACAGGCGGGACCCGACCACGTTGTGCTCGGTCCGCCCCGGGCTCGGGAACTGGCTGTGCTTCTGCCGGACGAGGATGCCCAGGTGCAGCGACACGAGGGCGACCAGCAGGGCGGGCACCAGCAGCACGTGCGTGATGAACATCCGCGGGATCAGGTAGTCGGAGGGGAACTCGCCGCCGAGGCCCAGCGCGACCAGCCACGTCCCGACCAGGGGGATCGACTCCACCACCGAGACGATGATCCGCAGGCCCAGGCCGGAGAGCAGGTCGTCGGGCATGGAGTAGCCGGTGAAGCCGTTGGCCAGGGCGAGGGCGAGCATGGTGACGCCGATCAGCCAGTTCAGTTCGCGCGGTTTGCGGAACGCCCCGGTGAAGAAGATCCGGCACAGGTGCAGCAGGATCGCCGCGACGAAGAGCAGCGCCGCCCAGTGGTGGGTCTGGCGGATCAGCAGCCCGGCCCGCACGTCCCAGCTCAACCGGACCGCCGAGGCGTACGCGGCGGAGGTGGTGGCGCCGTCCAGCGGCGCGTAGTCGCCGCGGTAGACGCGGTCGGCGGAGCTGGCGTCGAAGAAGAAGGTGAGGTAGACGCCGGTCAGGATCAACGCCACGAACGAGTAGAGCGCGATCTCGCCCAGCATGAACGTCCAGTGGTCGGGGAAGACCTTCGCCAGCGCGCGCCGGGTGATCGGGGACAGCCGCAGCCGGTCGTCCAACGCCCGAGCCAGCCGATCGATGATCACTGCCGCCTCCAGAAGCCGGCGCCGGGTGGGGCGGTGAAGTCGCCGGTGGCGCGCAGGAAGCCGTCCGGGCCGACCTCGAACGGCAGGCCGGGCAGCGGTCGCGCGGCCGGGCCGGCCACCGGGCGGGCGTCGGCCAGCAGGTCGAAGGAGGACTGGTGGCAGGGGCACAGCAGCCGCCCGGTGCCCTTCAGGTACAGCCGGACCGGGCAGCCGGCATGGGTGCAGAGCAGCGACCAGACCACCAGACCGCCGAGGTGACCGCCGGAGGGTGGCCGGATGAAGCGTTCCGGGTCCAGCCGGACCGCGAAGGCGGGGCCGTCCCCGGAGTCGACGGCGCCCTCGGGGAACACCCCGACCAGGGTGTTCGCCGGCACGTCCTCGGGGCGCAGCGGGCGACCCTGCTCGTCGACCAGCCGGACGCCCGGGCCCCACGGGGTGCTCGAGAACTCCTGGGCCGGGCTCCGGCGGTTCCAGGGCAGCAGCGAGCGCACCGGGAACAGCACCGCGACGCCGAGCGCGGCCACCGCCAGTCCGAGAGCCGCCAGCAGGCCGCGCCGCCGGATCGGGCTGTCCGGGGCGGTGAGCACCGCCGCCGTCATCGCCTGCTCGTCCGGCGGCGGGGTGAAGCCCTCGTGCTCCTCGACGGACCCGCCGACGGGGACGAGGTGCCGCCCCCACTGCGCCAGCCCCACGGCCAGCCCGGCGAAGGCCACCGCCAGGCAGACCCCCTCCCACTGAGGACCGGCGTTGAGGGCGTACACCACCGCGAAGCCAATTGCCCCGGCCGTGCTCGCCAGGAACGCGGTGACGATGCGACGGCCGGCGGCCCGCTCGGCCGGCGAAGGACGCCGGGCGCTCACTGCCCCGCCCTCCGGCCCAGCCACCGGATGGCACCCACCAGCGCCACCAACGCCACCAGCCAGCCCACCAGCCCCTCGGCGAGCGGGCCCAGCCGCCCGAGCGGGTTGCCGCCCCGGTCCAGCCGTTCGCTGCGCAGCCGCTCCACGTAGGTGGTCAGGTCGTTCACCTGCGCGTCGCTGAGCACCTGGCTCGGGAAGACCGGCATCAGCCCGGGGCCGACCCGGATCGCCTCGGCGACCTGGACGGGCGTGGCGTCGTACACCGGTGGCGCGATCCACCCGTTGGTCAGCACCGCGCCGGCGCCGGTCGTCGCGTGGCAGGGCGCGCAGTTCGCCGCGAACAGCTCCCGGCCCGAGTTGAGGTTCCCGGGCGCGACCCGCGGGATCTGCGGCCCGCCGCCGAAGCTCGACACGTGGTCGACCAGGGCCGCGATGTCCTCGGCCGAGAAGGCCGGCTTCCCGCGCCGGGCCTCCTGCTCCACGTGCGTCAACGGCATCCGTCCGGTGGAGACCTGGAAGTCCACCGAGGCCGCGCCGACGTCGATCAACGATGGTCCCTGCTGGGTGCCCTGCCCCTGCGGGCCGTGACAACTCGCGCAGCTCGCCAGGTAGAGCTGGCTGCCCCGGTCACGCGGCCCGGCGGGGCCGGCGGCCGCGGTGGGGGTCGGGCCGGGGCTCGCGGTGGGGGTCGGCGCGGGGACGAGCGCCGCGGGGCCGGCGGCGAGCAGCAGCACCGCCCCCGCCGCGAGCGCCCGGTGCGGGTGCGCGGCAGGCAGCCAGGTCCTTGGTCGGGTACGCCGCATCGGTCAGCCCGCGGTGTAGAGGTAGGCGACGATGTCCTGCGCGTCGATCGCGCTGACGCCCAGGTTCGGCATGGCGGTACCGGGCTCAACGGCCTGCGGGTCGGTGATCCAGCGGCGCAGGTTGTCTGCGTTGTTCGGCAGCTCACCGGCGATGTAGGAGCGGGCGCCGAACTGGGTCAGCGGCGGGCCGACCAGCCCGTCCGCCTGGTTGATGCCCGGGATGGTGTGGCACGAGCCGCAGCCGTACCGGGCGATCAGCTGCGCGCCCCGATCGGGCCGCCCGGCGTGCGACTGCGGTGGCGGCGGTGGCGGGGCCGTCGACGCGCAGCCGGGGACGGCGACGATCGGCAGGCCGACGAGGGCCACGCCGAGCGCCCGGAGGGTACGGGTCAACGTCATCGGGCCATCCCTTCCGATCCGGCCTCGACCGGTCGGGCCACCGGTGCCGCGGGCGGCCCGTCGGGGCGATCCCCGGCCATCCGCAGCAGCCAGCGCAGGAACACGCTGAGCGCCACGACCAGTACGACCACGTCCATCGGCGCCCACATCAGCAGCCCGGCGAGCTGCTGGTCGGTCAGCGGGTCCGGGCCGAGCACGCGCACCGGGTAGACCGGTTCCGGGGCGAAGGTGAGCACGGCGCCGAGGGCGGAGGCGGGCAGCATGGTGCCGACCAGCAGCAGCACCGTCACCGGGGCGGGCGGGCGGTGCCGGGCGGTGCCGAGCACCGGCGCCCAGAACAGCCAGGCCGTTCCCAGCAGGCAGAGGTGCTCGGCGTAGTGCACGACGGGCCGGTCCACCGCCGCGACGTACGGCCGCGGCAGGTGCCAGAACCAGAGCGCGACGATCTGCGCCGCCCCGGCCAGGAGGGCGTACGTGGTGGGCCGGCGCAGCCGGCGTACCGGTGGCGCCGCCCGGCAGCGGGCGAGCAGCCGGCGCAGCGGCGCCGGCGCGGCCAGGCTCAGCGGCAGGCCCGCGGCGCCGGCCGCGAGCAACGGCCCGGCCACCAGCAGGAGCAGCATGTGCTGGGTCATGTGGCCGGCGAACGAGGACTCGGCCAGCGTGTGCACCGGGCCGTGGTCCGCGGCCAGCACCACCAGCACGCCGGCGCCGAACGCGCCCACCCGCCAGGCCGGCAGGACCGCCCCGGCGCCGCGCCGGTACCACAGCTCGTGCACGCCCCGGCCGTAGCCGGCGGCGAGCACGCAGATCGCGACCACCGCGAGCATGGTCAGCAGGCTCTCGGCCGGGGCATCCGGGCCGTGGGCCCGGTAGCCGCTCACCGCTGGCATGGCGGGAACACCAGCACGGCGACCCCGCCGAGCACGATGATGGCGAGGAACAGCAGGTTGGCCCAGACGCCCAACCCGGCGAGCATCCGGGACCGGTCGTAGGCGCGGCCCGTCGTCCCGGCCGCCTGAGCCCCCGCGGTGCGCCGCCAGGCCAGCACGGCCACCAGCAGGGATCCCACGGCGACCAGGCCGGGGAGCACCACGGCCAGCCCGACGGCCTGCCAGAGCGGCAGGGCCGAGATGGACTCGGCGCCGGCGGCGCAGGCCAACTCGTCCAGCGACCAGGCGGCGAGCAGGTGCACCGCCCAGGCGACGCCGCCGCCGAGCACGCCGTACCAGAGCAGCAGCCCGCCGGCCAGGCGGACTCGGGAGTCGGGTCGGGTGGTCATCACAGCCGCGGGGAGAGGTAGATGGTGAACAGGATGGCGACCCACACCGTGTCGACGAAGTGCCAGTAGATGGCGGCGTTGCGGACCCGCTCGTGGCGGTGGGACCCGAAGCTGCCGCCGCGCAGCGAGGCGGCGAGCAGCCACCCGATCATCGTCAGGCCGACCAGGACGTGCAGCCCGTGGAACCCGGTGATCACATAGAAGAGCGAGCCGTAGACGTTGGTGGTCAGGGTGTGCAGCTTGAGGTCGTCGGAGTACTCCTTCACGAGCAGGCCCATGAAGGACAGCCCGAGCACCATGGTGATGGCCAGTCCGGCGCGCAGCCGCCCGCGGCGGCCCTGCCGGATGCCGCGTTCGGCCCACACCACAGGAAGGCTGCTGGGCACCAGCACCAGGGTCATCAGCAGCGGGATGAGCAGCTTGGGCTTTTCGAGGCCACCCGGCGGCCACTCGGGGCCGAACTGGAAGCGCAGGTAGAAGTAGCTGCCGAGCAGGCACGCGAAGAGGGTGGCCTCGGTGGCCACGAACATCACCATGCCCCACCAGCCGGTCGGTCGGCCGGCCGGCAGTTCCGTGCTCAGCGCCTCCGCGCCGGTGGCCGCGGCCACCACCCCGCCCCGGTCGGTCATGTCGCCACCCCCAGTTCCTCGACGGGACGGCGGGGCGGCCAGAGCCAGGCCGCGATCGTCGCCGCCACCGCCAGCACCGCGGCCAGCGCCACCGGATACCAGGCGAACAGCATGGTGGCGAAGAAGACCAGCAGCGCGCCGGCGAGCACGAGCGGCTTGAAGCTGGACTCCGGCATCTCCACCGCCCGTTCGTAGCGGGCGTCCAGTTCGCTGGTGAACAGCGTGCGCTTGCCCTCGCTGAGGATGCGGTCCTCGGTCGCCCCCGCACCGGTGGATTCGGCGGTCCGTTCGTCCCAGGCCGGGTGCAGGCTGTGCACCCGGGGGATGACCGGGAAGTTGTACGGCTCGGGCGGTGACGCCGCCGTCCACTCCAGGGTGTCGGCCTGCCACGGGTCCGGCGGCGCCGGGCGGCCCCGCCACAGGGTGTGCACGATGCCGGCGAGCACCAGCAGCAGGCCGAGCGCGAGCAGGTAGGACCCGGCGGTGCTGACCAGGCTCCACCCGTCCCAGCCGGGCTCGCTGCGGTAGGTGTAGATCCGGCGGGGCATGCCGAACAGGCCGGTGAGGTGCATGGGGAAGAACGTGACGTGCATGCCGGCGAACACGAGCCAGAACGCCCACCGCCCGAGCCCCTCGTGGTACATCCGGCCCGTGATCTTGGGAAGCCAGAAGTAGATGCCGGCGAGCATCGGGAACACCGCCCCGCCGATCAGCACGTAGTGGAAGTGCGCCACCACGAAGTACGAGTCGGTGGTCTGCTGGTCGAACGCGGTCAGCGCGAACATCGCGCCGGTGAAGCCGCCGAGCACGAACGTCACGATGAACCCGATGACGTACAGCAGCGGTACCCGCAGCACCAGCCGGCCGAGCAGCATGGTGGCCAGCCAGGCGAAGATCTGGAGGCCGGACGGGATGGTGATGATCGTGCTCGCCGCGCTGAAGAAGCTGTAGGACAGCTGCGGCAGCCCGGTGGCGAACATGTGGTGCACCCAGACCCCGAACGAGATGATCGAGATCGCGACGATCGCCAGCACGATCAACGGATAGCCGACCACGCCTCGGCGGGTGAACGCCGGGAGCACGGCGGAGACGATCCCCAACCCCGGCATCACGATGATGTACACGTCGGGGTGCCCGAAGATCCAGAACAGGTGCTGCCAGAGCAGCACGTTCCCGCCGCCGGCCGGGTCGAAGAAGTGGGCGCCGAAGCGACGGTCCAGGAAGAGCAGGGCGTTGTCCGCGTTCAATGCGGGCAACGCGAAGATCACCATGAAGGACGTGGCCACGATCGCCCAGACGAACAGCGGCACCCGGTTGAGCGACATCCCCGGCGCGCGCAGCTTGAACGCGGTGACGATGAAGTTGATCGACGCCGAGGTGGTGGAGATGCCGAGGAAGAGCAGGCCGAGCGAGTAGATGTCCATGTGCAGCCCCGGGTTGTGCTGCAGCTGGTTGAGCGGCGCGTAGGCGAACCAGCCGTTGTTCGGCGCCGCCCCGAAGGGCACGCTGGCCCACATGAACAGGCCGGCGAACAGGAACACCCAGTAGCCGAAGGCGTTCAGCCGGGGGAACGCCATGTCCCGGGCGCCGATCATCAGCGGCACGAGGAAGTTGCCGAAGCCGAAGAGCATCGGGGTGGCGAACAGGAAGATCATCGCCGTGCCGTGCATGGTGAACAGCTGGTTGTACTCCTGCGGGGACACCACGCCGGACTCGGGGCGGGCCAGCTGGGTCCGCATCACCAGGGCGCTGATCCCGGCGAGCACGAAGAAGAACCCGGCGGTGACCAGGTAGCGGCGGCCGATCCGCTTGTGGTCGGTGGTGCTGAGCCAGGTCCGCAGCGAGGGGCGCTCGCCCCAGTGCTCGGCCAGCCGGGCCAGGTCGTCGCCGCTCAGGCCGGTGGGCGGGCTGGTGGTCGTCGGCATGTCCCACCTACTCCAGCGACCGCAGGTATGCGATGAGGTCGGGCAGCCGGGCCGCGTCGACCGGCTGCGGCGGCATGGCGTTGCCCGGCTTGACCGTCTGCGAGTTGGCGATCCAGCCGCCCAGGTGGCCGGCGTCGTTGGGCACGGCCCCGGCGCCGATGCTCCACCGGGACCCGACGTTCGACAGGTCCGGCCCGACCTTCCCCTGGGCGCCGGTGCCGCGGATGCTGTGGCAGCCGGCGCAGGTGCCCTGGACGAAGGCCTGCTGGCCGCGGCGCTCGGCGTCGGTCTGCGGCTGCCGGGCCGGGGCGTCCAGCCGGGCCAGCCAGGCGTCGAACTCGGCGCGGGGTTGCGCGACGACGAGGAACGCCATGTGGGCGTGCTGGGTGCCGCAGTACTCGGCGCACTGGCCGCGGTAGCTGCCGGCCCGCTCCGCCCGTAGCCAGGTCTCCCGGGTCTCTCCGGCGATCAGGTCCGTCTTCGGCATCAGCTGCGGCACCCAGAAGCTGTGCAGCACGTCGTCGGTGCGCAGGCGTACCCGCACCCGCTCCCCCACCGGGATGTGGATCTCGTTGGCGGTGGCTCCGGACGCGCCCGCGTACCGCACCTCCCACCACCAGGTGTGGCCGGTCACCTCCACGGTGGGCGCGTCCCCGTCGGGTGCCGCGCCGAGCGCGGCGAGGTCGCGCAGGCCGACGCCGTAGACGGCGACGAGGATGACGAACGGGATCGCCGCCCCGGCGACCGCGACGAAGCGCAGCGGTTGTCCGTGGCGTACCCGGACGTTGCCCCGCCGGAACACCAGGGCCCAGACCAGCAGCGCCATCACCTCGACGAACACGGCCACGGAGATCCAGAACAGCAGCCACCACAGGCCCGCGACCCGGGCCGCTCCGGTGCCGGCCGGGTTCAGCGCCGACGGCGAGTCGCCGGCGCAGGCGGTGAGCAGGCACAGACCGACCAGCGCGCTGACGACCGGGCGCGGCCGCCGCCCCCGGCGGGTCCCACTCCAGCTGGTCTGCGCTGTCGTCTCCATCGGATCGGACAGTAGACGGAGCAGGTCCCTTGCGCGCCTTTTACGCCGATATAGGACTGGGGGGCGGTTTCCGCCCTTATGGTGGGGTCCGCAGTTCTGCTCCTCCGGCAAGCGCCACGGGCGCGGACAGGGAGATCATGCGCTCCTCCACGGTGGACCTGGTCGCGGGCACCGCCCGAGCGGCTGCCGCACGACGTACGGCGGCCTGGCTGGCCGGCGGGTTGTGCGCCGCCGCCGCGCTGGCCGGCGGCTGGTTGGCGCCCCCCGACGCGGCGCAGGGGCAGGCGCAACGGCTCATGTACCTGCACGTCCCCGCCGCGTGGGTGGCGTACGTCGCGTTCGCCGTCGTACTGGCCGCCGGCGGCGCGTACCTCATCGGGGGTGACCTGCGCTGGGACCGGTTCGCCCGGGCCGCCGCGGAGGTCGGCGTGGTGCTCACCGCCGTGGCCATCGGCACCGGCTCGCTCTGGGGACACCTGGTCTGGGGCACCTGGTGGGCGTGGGACCCCCGACTCGTCAGCACCGCCCTGCTGCTGGTCGCGTACGCCGGTTACCTGGCCCTGCGCCGCACCGTGAGCGAGCGGACCGGGGCGCGCGACGGCGGTGACCACCGGGTGGCGCGCCCGGCGGCGGTGGTGGGCGTGGCCGGGTTCCTGCTCGTCCCGGTGGTGCACTTCTCGGTGGTCTGGTGGCGCTCGCTGCACCAGCAGGCGACCGTGCTCGCCCCGCAGCGCCCGCCGATCGACGCGCGGATGGGCACGGCGCTGCTGCTCGCCGTCGCCGCGGCCACGCTCGTCGCGTTCTGCGTCGTGCTGCACCGGGTGGTCCGGCTGGAGCGGCGGCTGGCCGCCGACGCCGCCCCCGAGCGTTCCCCGGCCCGGGTCGGATGATCCGTCGCCGGGCGGGCCGGGCCGCCCTCGTCGCCGTGCTGCTCGCCGCCGGTGGGCTGCTGGTCACCGGCGCGCTGCGGGACACCCTGACCTACTACCGCACCCCCGCCGAGGTGCTCGACCAGCCGGCCGCCACTGGCGGCGGGCGGATCCGCCTCGGCGGCGACGTGGTGCCCGGGTCGCTGCGCCACGACGGCGACCTGGTGGTGTTCCGCCTCGCCGCGGACGGCCACGAGATCACCGTGCGGCAGCGCGGCGTGCCGCCGGATACGTTCCGCGAGGGCGAGGGCGCGGTCGTCGAGGGCACCCTGGGGGCGGACGGGGTGTTCCACTCCGACCACGTGGTGGTCCGGCACGGCAACGAATACCGCCCGTCCACCGGCCCGGCGGGACCGGTCGATGCTCGGTGAACTCGGCACCGCCACCCTCGCCGCCGGCCTGGCCTGCGCCACCCTGACCGCCCTGGCCTGGCTGCGGGTGGCGCTGTTCGGCGCACCCGCCCGGCCGGCCCGCCTCGGCGCCGCGGCGACCCTGGTGGCGGCCGTCGCCGCCTGCGCCCTCCTGGAGACGGCCCTGCTCCGGCACGACTTCAGCGTCCGGTTCGTGGCCGAGAACGGCGGGCGCCAGGTGCCGCTGTACTACGCGGTGACCAGCCTCTGGTCCGCGCTGGACGGCTCCCTGCTGCTCTGGCTGCTGGTCCTCGCCGGCTACGCGGCGCTGCTGGCCGGGCAGCGGTACCCGGCCCGGCTGCACGCGTACGCGATGGTGGTGGTCAGCGCGGTGACCATGTTCTTCTTCGCGCTCTCCCGGTTCGCCGCGAACCCGTTCCGGCCGGTCGACCCGGTGCCCGCCGACGGCCCCGGCCCGAACCCGCTGCTGCAGCAGCATCCCGCGATGGGGGTGCACCCGCCCCTGCTCTACGCCGGCTACCTCGGCCTGGTCGTGCCGTTCGCCCTCGCGCTCGCCGCCCCGCTGGCCGGGCCGGAGGGCCGCCGCTGGCTCCGGCTGGCCCGTCCGTGGGCGCTGGCGGCCTGGGCGACGCTGACCGCCGGCATCGGGCTGGGCGCCTGGTGGTCGTACGCGGTGCTGGGCTGGGGCGGCTACTGGGCGTGGGACCCGGTGGAGAACGCCTCCCTGCTGCCGTGGCTGACCGCCACCGCGTTCCTGCACACCGCCCTGGGCCGGGCCGCCGGCCGGGCCGCCTGGAACAGCACGCTGGCCACCGCCAGCTTCATCCTGGTGCTGCTCGGCACCTTCCTCACCCGCTCCGGTGCGGTGACCAGCGTGCACGCCTTCACCGACTCGCCGCTGGGCCCGATGCTGCTCGGCTTCGTCCTGCTGGCCGTCGTGGTGTCGACCGTGGCGACCGGACGGCGTACCGCCCGGCCGGCCCGCCGGGGCGCCCCAATGCTGTCCCGGCCGACGGCCGTGCTGGTCAACGGCGTGCTGTTGGTGACGATCGCGGCGGTGGTGCTGGTCGGCACGGTCCTCCCGCTGGTCTCCGAGCCGCTGGGCGGGGTGCGTGCCGCCGTCGGGCCCGCCTACTACCAGCGCACCGCGGTGCCGCTGGCGGTCGTGGTGCTGCTGCTCGCCGGGGTGACGCCGGCGCTGCGCGACCGGGCGCGGGGACTGCGCCGACTCGCCGTGCCCGGCGGCGTCGCGCTGGCCACGGTGGCGCTGGTGGGCCTGCTCAGCCGGCCCGGGCTGCCCGCGCTCACCGCGTTCGGCGCCGCGGCGTTCGTGCTCGCCGGCCTGGCCGGGCAGCTGGTCGACCGGCTGCGGGCCCGCGGGCGGGTGGTCGGCCTGGCCGGGCTCGTCGCGCACGCCGGGATCGCCCTGGTCGCGGTGGGCGTCGCCGGGTCCTCCGCGTACGGCCGGGACACCGAGGGGACGATCCGCACCGGGGAGACGTTGCGGGTGGCCGGGGCGAGCGTACGGCTGGACGGCGTGGACCGGTCCGCCGGCGACGGTGGCATGGCGGTTCGCGCCCGGCTCCGGCTCACCGAGGCGGACGGCACGCGGCGGACGGTCACCCCGGCGCTGCGCTACCACCCCGCGCGGGACGCGACGGTGACGGTGCCGGCGATCGACACCGGACCGCTGCGGGACACGTACGTCACCCTGATCGCGGTCGCCGCCGACAGCGGCAGCGCGACCGTACGGCTCGCGGTGAACCCGCTCGTCGGGCTGCTCTGGGCCGGCGGGGCGCTCACCACCGCCGGTGGGCTCGTCGCCGCGGTCGGCGCCGCCCGCCGTCGACGGCGGCCACCGGAGTCGGCCGGTGACCGCCGACCCGCGCCGACGGCCGGCGGTGGTCAGCGCCCCGCTTCCGTGGCGGCCGGCGGCCCTCCGCACTCCCCGGCGGCCGGCGACCCTCCACCGCCCGTGCCGGCCGGCCCGGGAGTCGCCGGATGAGCCGCCGGCTGCTGCGCCTACCGGCCGGGCTGCGCCCCGGGCCGGCGGTGGTGCTCGCGGTCACCGTCGCCGTCGGCACGCTGGTCGCCCTCGGCCTGCGCGCCCCGGCCACGCCGACGAACGCGGACGCCGGTACGTCGGCGCCGGCACCCGCACCCCAACTGTCCGGCCCCACCCTCGACGGTGGGCGGTTCGACCTGGCCACCGCCCGGGGGCACGTGGTGCTGGTCAACGTCTTCGCCTCCTGGTGCGGCCCCTGCCGCGACGAGCTGCCGCTGCTGGTCGAGGCCGAGCGCCGGTGGTCGCCGCACGGGCTCCGCCTGGTCGGGCTGAACGTCCGGGACGGCACCGAGGCGGTCCGGGCGCTGCTCGACGAGACCCGCGCGACCGGGCTGACCGTGCTGCCCGACCCGGACGGCACCCGGTCGGTGGAGTGGGGCGTGCGGGGCGTACCGGAGACCTTCGTGGTGGACCGGGACGGCCGGATCGTCGAGCGGCAGCGGGGCGTGGTGACCCCGGCGTGGCTGGAGCAGCGGGTGGCCCCGCTGCTGTCCGGATGAGGTGGCGGGCGGCGCTGGCCGTGCTCGTGCTCACCGCGTTGGCCGCCGGCGCCGGCGTGGGGATGCTGCGCTCGGCCGGGGGCACCGGCCGGGAGGACCGGGTCCGCGAGGTCGCCGCCGGCCTGCGCTGCCCGGCCTGCCAGGGCGAGTCGGTGGCCGACTCGCAGTCCCCGATCGCCGCCGCGATGCGGCAGGTGGTGGCCGACCAGCTCGCCCAGGGGCGGGACCGCGCCGAGATCCGCCGGTGGTTCGTCCAGCGGTATGGGCCGGGGGTGCTGACCGAACCACCCGCCCACGGCGCAACCGCGCTGCTGTGGGCGGTGCCCGCGCTGACCCTCCTGGGCGCCGGTTACGCCGCCGTGCGTACGCTGCGCCCCCGCCGGGCCCCGGCCCGCGCCGCCGCGGCCCGGCCGGCGCCGGGTGGCCACGCCGCCCGCCGGGCGTGGTGGGCGGGCGCGGCCGGGCTGGTGTCCCTCGTGGCCGCGGTCGCGGTCGCCGCCGACCGCCTGGACCGGCCACCGGATCAACCCCCGGCCGACCCGGTCGCGGTCACCGTGCAACTGGCCCACGACCTGGAAACCCAGGACCGGTACGCGGCCGCGGCCCAGCTCTACCGGGAGGCCCTGCGGGACCGGCCGGACGACACGATCCGGCTGCGGCTCGCCTTCGCCCTGCTCCGGGCCGGCGACGCCGGCGCGGCCGAGCAGACCGCGCGGGAGGTCCTCGCCCGGACACCGGACTCGCCGGACGGCCTGCTCGTGCTGGGGCTGGCACAGCGCGGCGCGCGCTCGGCGGAGGCCGCGGGCACGTTGCGACGGTTCCTGGCCGTCGCCCCGGAGCACCCGGCCGCCCCGGAGATCAACCGGCTGCTGTCGACGGGATCCTGAGCCACGGGCCGGGATGGTGCAGGAGCCGCGCCGCCGAGAGCCGCCGGGCGGGCGTCAGTCGCGCCGGCCGGACCGGGCCAGCAGGAACCCGACGACCAGACCCGCCGCGACGGCGACGAGGGCGCGGGGGGTGACCACCGACCGGAGCTTGCCGAGCCCCTGACGAGGGTCGACGAAGGCCCCGGCGATGTCGCCGGCCGTGCCCACCACCAGGTCGCTGAGCCGATCCGTGTTCATCGCCCACCGCCTTCCTCGTCCGTTCGAGGGCGGTACCCACCACAGCAGGGCACAAACGTTCCGGGCCGCTCCCGGCCGCCACCGCCGACCGTCACCGTTTACGGGCCCGTGCGGTGGCCCGGGCGTTGGCCTTCTCGATCGCCCGGACCAGCTCGTCCCGGGCCAGGTCCTGCGGGTTGTCGACACCGACCCGGCGGGCCACCTGGTCGAGGTGCCCCTTGCTGGCGTTGGCGTCCACGCCCTGGGCGGTGGGGCGCGGCTGTCGCAGTGACGCCGGTGCGCCCTGCGCCGCCTGCGGATCGGACGGCCCCCGGCGCTCCTTGGGCTCCCAGTGGTCGCCGACCTTCTCGTGGGTGTGCTTGAGCGACGCGTACGCGGTGCGGTGCGCCCGCTCGCCCTCGCCGTAGGTCTCCTCCGCGGACTCCAGGGTCTTCTTGTACGTGCGGACCGCCTTGTCGTCCGACCGGGCCACGGTCGACGGCACCTCGTCCCGCATCTCCTCGGCCTGCCGGTGCTTGTCCGTCATGACGCGACGCCCTCCTCAACGCGGGCAACGGTGCTCATCGTGGGCGGCGGCTCAGCGCCCGAGCGCGTCCCGCGCGGCGTGGGAGCCGGCCGGCACCACCCGTCCGGCGGTGGCGGAGACGGCGTCGCGGACCTCGTCGGCCAGCCGGGCGGAACTTCCCCCCGCCGCCCGCAGCTGGTCCAGCCCGATCCGGGCCAGCAGCGCCGCGGCCGTCAGATAGCCGGCGGTGAGTCCGGCCGCGGCCAACCGGCGCGGCAGGAACGCCTCCAACATGCGCAGCACGGTCGCCGAGGCCGCTCCCGCGCTCAGCACCAGGCAGCCGCCGGCCGCGGCGAGCATGGCGACGCCGAGCCCGGCCGGCCGGGCGGCGTCCGCCAACTGGCCGCGCACCGCACGTGCCTCCGCCCGGACCACCTCGGCCACGTCCTCGGCCAGGCGATCGACCGGGCTGGCCGCCCGTCCGGGCCCAGCGGACTGATTCGCTACAGCGTCACCCATCGGGGCCTCCACCTCCTCGTACCGTTCCCGCGTGGCTACCCCGCACCGGCCGTGGCATGCGTGCCCATCGAGCCGGCCGGGCCGCCACCGCGGCGAGCAGCACCGCCGACAACCCCAGCACCGCGCCGAGGAGGGCGGGCAGACCGGGCTGGACGCCGCCGGGCAGCACCATCAGGACGAGGACGACGGAGCCGACGGCCACCACTCGGCGCATCACCGCGCCCCGGGCGGCCGCCGCGAGCGGCACGACCGCCCAGAGCAGGTACCACGGGTGCACCACCGGGCCGGCGAGGACCACCACCGCCAGCCCCAGCCCGAGGGCGGCAACCGGCCCGACCCGGGCGGCGCGCCGCCACAGGGCCAGGTTGACCCCGGCGGCGAGGACGAGCCCGACCAGCCAGAAGGCCCGGACGGTGTGCTCGACCGCAAAGCCGTTCAGGTGGTGCAGCAGGGTCCCGGCCGCCCAACCGAGGTCCGTGGTGATCGACATCCAGGTGTGCGCGTGGGTGGGCGTGTCCAGGGCGCGTACCCAGCCGAAACCGCTCCTCGTCGCGGCGGTGACGGCCAGGCTGGTGACGGCGACGACGAGGATGGTCCGCCGGGCCGCGCGCACTCGTCTGCGTCGGCCCGCGAGGTGCCGCGCCCAGATGGGGACGACGAAGGCGATCGCCAGCACCGCCGGCGCTTTGACGAGGGCGGCGAGCGTGATCACCATGATGCCGGACACTGGCCGCCGCCGGAGCGTCAGGAGCAGCCCGACGCACATCAGGCCCAGCATCACCGCCTCGTTGTGGGCGTCGCCGACCAGGTGCAGCAGCACGAGAGGGTTGAGCACGCCCAGCCACAGGGCAGCTGCCGGAGGCACCCCGCACAGGCCGGCCAGCCGGGGCACCGACCAGGCCAGCAGGCCCACGCCCAGCAGCGCCAGTACCCGCATCCCGACGATGCCGGCCCAGACGCCGCGGTCGGTCAGGGCGGTCACGGCCGCGGCGAGTTGGAGGAAGACCGGACCGTACGGCGCCGGGGTGTGCTGCCAGATCTCGGGCACGTTGACGGTGAGGGGGCCGCCCAGGGCGGACGGCCCCACCCGATAGGCATCCAGGCCTGCCATCGTCATCGCGCCCTGCGCGAGGTAGCTGTGCACGTCACCACTGAAGATCGGGGTGACGAGAGCGAACGGCGCGGCCCACCACGCCGCCGTCGTCGCCAACTCCCGGCCGGACGGGCCGTCGGCGGCGCGCACCGACCTGCCGGCGCGCCACCAGGCCAGCAGGAGCATCGCGAGGCCGACGTAGACCACGGACACCGACAGCACCGTCAACGCCCGCAGGTCGTGGAGGAGGGGCAGGTCGATCGCGACCTCGCCGAGCGGCCGCACGCCCGCCAGCAGCCCGCCCACCGCGATCACGGTCGAACCGAGCACGCCGAGCAGCCGGTGCCGGGGTGCCGGCGAACGTGAGGGTGCGGCCGGGCGAGCCGGTGCGGAAGCATCACGCAGGACCATCAGCAACCATTCATCCGTCAGTTCACCTCGGCAGAGGCAGTCCACTACGGCCCTCGACCGCACTTCCGACCAGGAACATCACAGCAAGTTGTTGATTCACTACGCCCTGTCGCTGACCCTAGCGCCTTCTGGGCACCTCGCCGCCCCAAGCCCAGGGTTCGGCCGCCAACGGGTACCCGGTCGCAGGCATTGACATGTGACCTTTTGGTCACCTATCTTGAGAACGTGAGCGACGACGACCTGGTGTTCAAGGCGCTCGCCGATCCGACCCGTCGGGCCCTGCTCGACCGGCTCTTCCGCCGCGACGGCCAGACGCTGACCGAGCTGGAGGCCGGGCTGGCGATGACCCGGTTCGGCGTGATGAAACACCTGCGCCTGCTCGAGGACGCCGGGCTCGTGGTCACCCGCCGGCAGGGCCGGGAGAAGCTGCACTTCCTCAACCCGGTGCCGATCCGGTCGATCCACGACCGGTGGATCGACAAGTACACCGGGCGCCACGCCGCGGCACTGCTGGACCTCAAGTCGGAACTCGAGGGCGACGAGACGAAGGAGAACCCATGACCACCACGACGACCGCCGGGACCACCAAGGTCTACCGGGTGTACATCAAGGCCACCCCGCAGGCGATCTGGGACGCGATCACCAGGCCCGAGTGGACCCGGCGATACGGCTACCAGGGCATCGCCGAGTACGACCTCCGTCCGGGCGGCAGCTACCGGGCCCGCGCGATACCGGAGCACCAGCAGGCCGGCATGCCGGAGATCCCGGTCGAGGGCGAGGTGATCGAGGTCGACCCGCCGGTCCGGCTGGTACAGACCTGGCGGCCGACCTGGCTGGACGAGCCGGCCACCCGCCTGACCTACGAGATCGCGGAGCGGGGCGACGGGGTCAGCTCGCTCACCGTGACCCATGAGCTGGCCGGCGCCCCGCAGACCATGGCGCAGGTGGACGGCCAGGTCGAAGGCGTCGGCGGCGGCTGGCCCGAGGTCCTCAGTGACCTCAAGACGCTGCTGGAGACCGGCCGGCCGCTGCACGGCTGAGCCGCCGCCCCCGCTGCGGCCGGCCCGACAGCCACCCCACGCCTGCCCGGCCGGGCCTGACGGGCCCGGCCGGGCAGGCGCGCTCAGCGCCTCAACGGCTCAGCCGCTGGTAGCGGCGTACCGCGAGGGGTGCGACGAGCGCGATGAGCAGCACCGGCCACCCGACGGCCAACAGCAACGCGTGCTGCGCCGCCCACGACTCACCGCCGATGCCCGGGTTGCCGAACAGCTCCCGCGCCGCCGCCACGGTGGCGGAGAGCGGATTCCACGCGGAGACCGCGCCGAGCCAGTCCGGCATCAGGTCCGGCGCGACGAAGACGTTGGACAGCGCGGTGAGCGGAAAGGCGAGTGGAAACACGATCACGCTGACCGTCTCCGGGTTCGGGACGGCGAGCCCGAGGAGGATGCCCACCCAGGTCAGCGCCAGCCGCAGCAGGAGGATCAGGCCCACCGCCGTCAGCGCGTCGCCCACGCCGTGGCGCCATCGCCAGCCGACGAGCAGGCCGCAGACGACCAGGGTGGCCAGCTCCAGCACCGCGCGGACGACGTCGGCACCCGCCCGCCCGGTGAGCAGGGCGGAGCGGGCCATCGGCATCGACCGGAACCGGTCGATCACGCCGCGATCGGCGTCGGCGGCGACGCCCGACGCGGTGGCACCGAGACCGTAGAGCATCGTCATCACGAAGACCCCGGGCAGCAGGAACTCCCGGTAGTTGCCGTCACCGGGCACCGCCATCCCACTGCCGAACACGTAGCCGAAGACAAGCACGAACATGATCGGCAAGCTGAAGTAGATGACGATCTGCTCGGGCGACCGGACGACGTGCCACATGTTGCGGCCGGTCATCACCCAGCCGTCCCGCACCGCCCAGCGCAGCCGGTCCAGCGGGCCGGCGGACGCCGGCGGCGCCGCGACGTCGGCCGGCGGAAGCCACACCCCGGTCGTCACGCGGCCACCTCCGTCTGGTTGGCGCGGGCGGGTTCGCGCTGGGTGAGCCACAGGAACGCCTCGTCGAGGGTGGGCCGTCGCAGGGTGACGTCCTCGACCGCCACGGCGGCGTCCCGCAGCGCCCGCATGACCTCGGCGAGGGCGGCGACCCGGTCGGCCACGGGGGCGCTGAGCTGCGGGATCTCCGCGTCGATCGTCACCGGCCCGCCCGTGGCCCGCTCGACGACGTCGGCCGCGACCGGCAACTGCGCGGCGTGCCGGAGCACCAGTTCGATCCGGTCGGCGCCGATCCGGGCCTTCAGCTCGGCCGGGCTGCCCTCGGCGATCACCCGGCCGGAGTCCAGCACCGCGATCCGGTCGGCGAGCTGGTCCGCCTCCTCCAGGTACTGGGTGGTGAGCAGCACGGTGGTGCCGTCGGCGACGAGCGACCGGACGGCCGCCCAGAGGCCGTTGCGGCTGCGCGGATCCAGGCCGGTGGTCGGCTCGTCGAGGAACAGCACCCGCGGCGCCGTCATCAGGCTGGCGGCGAGATCGAGCCGGCGACGCATGCCGCCGGAGTATCCCCCGGCGGAGCGGTCCGCCGCGTCGGTCAGCCCGAACTGCTCCAGCAGCTGGTCGGCCCGCCGCCGGGCCACCCTCGCCGGAAGGTGACGGAGCCGGCCGAACAGGACCAGGTTCTGTCGTCCACTGAGGATTTCGTCGACGGCCGCGTACTGCCCGGTCAGGCCGATCGCGTGGCGGACCCGCTCGGACTGCCCCGCCACGTCGTACCCGGCGACCCGGGCCCGTCCGGCGTCGAACCGCAACAGGGTGGCCAGGATCCGCACGGCGGTGGTCTTGCCGGCGCCGTTCGGCCCCAGCAGCCCGCAGACCGTGCCGGCCGGCACGGCCAGGTCGAACCCGTCGAGGGCGAGGTGGCGGCCGTACCGCTTGCGCAGTCCCTCGGCCACGATGGCTGGTGTTTCGTTGGTCATGCCGGCAGCCTCGGCGCGGGCGCTCACCGGTCGCGCACGGGACGCTGACGGCGCGGTCGGGACGCCGTCAGCCGGCGTCCAGCAACGCCGTCGCCTCGGGCCGGCCCATGGCGGCGCCCCGGGCGAAGGCCCGCTCGTACGCGGTGTCGCCGAGCCGGTCCCGGGCCGCGGCCGCGGCCGGCGTAGCGTGCGCGGCGGCCACGGCGTCGGGCAGCAGCACCGTCATGGCACCGAGCAGCACCACGGCCCCCTCGTCGGCACCGCATCGCAGGACCGGGCCGGCCAGACCCTCCAGCGCGGCGGTGAGCAGTGGCGGATCCCAGGCCCCGACGGTCGCGCCGAACACCTGCCGGTAGCGCAGCCGGGCGGTCGCCGCGTCACCCGCCTGCTCGGCCGTGCGCCCGAGGGTGACCAGCGCCGCCAGGCGGACCACCTCGGCACCGAACCAGCCGGCGGGGCACTCGGCCAGGGCCTGCTCGCAGAGCTGCCGGGCCCCGGCCAGGTCGCCGCGCCGCCGGGCGATCTCGCCGAGCCCGAGGTGGGCTGCGGCGAGCAGTTCCGGTGCCCCGGCCGAACGGGCGAAGGCCACGACCCGCCGGTAGTCGGCCTCCGCTCCGGCCAGGTCGTCGACGCCCAGCCGGCCGTCGGCCCGGGTCCGCAGCAGCTCGGCCATGTCGAGCGTGGAGCCGAGTTCGTCGGCCAGCCGCAGCGCCTCGTCCAGCGGACCGGCGGCCGCCGCGGGCTCGCCCGCGCGATTGGCCACCTCGGCCAGCGAGGTGAGCACGAGAATGATCCCCCACCGCTCACCGATGGCGCGGAAACCGTCGAGGGCGTCCGCCAGCACCGCCCGGGCCCGGTCGAACCGGCCGTCGAGCAGCCATATCATCCCGGCGCCGAGGGAGCCCAGCGCGCGGATCCACGGGTCGCTGCCGAGCAGCCTGGCCCAGCCGTCCGGGGCGCGCAGCAGCGCCTGCCGCTCCGACGACGGCGGACCGGTGACCATCCCGGCCAGATAGAGCAGGAACGGGTACTCGGGTGGCCGGCCCAGCTGCCACAGGATCGCCGCGGCCGGTTCGACGTCCCGCCGGGTGGCCCCGCCCAACGACGCGACGAGCAGGCAGAGCGCGTACTCCTCGGCCAGCCCGGGTGGCGGCCCGTCGAGCCGTTCGACGAGCCGGCCGGCGACCACCGCGCCCTCCCCCCGCAGGCCGCGCAGCCACCAGTAGAAGGACAGGGCGGCGACCAGCCGCAGGGCATCGCCGGGGTCATCGGCGGCCACCGCCTGACGCAGCGCCGCGTGCAGGTCGTCGCGGTCGGCGTCGAGCCGTCGCAGCCACTCCAGTTGCCGCGGACCGCGCAGCCGCGCGTCGCCGGTGCGGGCCAGGTCGAGGAAGTACGCCGCGTGGGCGCGGCGGAGCCGCTCGACCTCCCCCGCTTCGGCCAGCTGTTCGGCCGCGAACGCGCGTACCGTCTCCAGCATCCGGAACCGCCCGCCGGCGGCCTCGACCAGGGACTTGTCCACGAGACCGGACAACACGTCGACGACGTCGGCGTCGTGCGGGGCGCAGACCCGCTCGACGGCCGCCAGGTCGGCGCTGCCGGCGAACACGCTGAGCCGGCGCGCCAGCCGCCGCTCGGTCTCGTCCAGCAGGTCCCAGCTCCACCGCACCACCGCACGCAGCGTCTGATGCCGCGGCTCGGCCACCCGGCTGCCCCGGTTGAGCAGCCGGAACCGGTCGTCGAGGCGGGCGGCGACCGCGTCGACCGGCAGCGCCCGCAGTCGCGCCGCGGCCAGTTCGATGGCCAGCGGCAGGCCGTCGAGCGTACGGCAGATCCGCAGGGCCGGCCCGACGGTGTCGGCGTCGACGGAGAAGCCCGGGGCCACGTCGGCGGCGCGGTCGGCGAAGAGCCGGACCGCCGGGTACTCCCGGGCGAGTGCGGGCGGGACGGCGGCGGCGGGCACCGGCAGGCCACTCACCGGGCACAGCGCCTCGCCGGGCACTCCGAGCGGTTCCCGGCTGGTGGCCAGGACGCGCAGCAGCGGCGCGGCACCGAGCAGCCGGGCGGCGAGCCGGGCCGCGTCGGCCACCACGTGCTCGCAGTTGTCCAGCACGAGCAGCAGCCGCCGGCCGGCGAGCGCGGCGACGAGGCGATCGGCGGGCTCCCGCGGGACGACGCGGCCGCCCAGTGCGGTGTCCCGCAGGTCGAGCGCGGCCAGCACCGCCGCGGCCAGGTCCGCCCCCGGGGCCACCGCCGCCAACTCGACCAGGCGGACCTCGCCGCCGTGCCGGGCCGCGGCCTCGAGGGCCAGCCGGGTCTTGCCCGCGCCGCCCGGGCCGTGCAGGGTGACCAGCCGCCCCGAGCCGAGCAGGTCACCGACCCGGTGCAGCTCCGACTCCCGGCCGACGAAGCTGGTGAGCTGGCTCGGCAGGTTGTCCCCGCCCGGTCCGGCGTCGGGCGCGGGCGCGACATGGTCCCGGAGCAGCGTCGTGTGCAGCGCGACCAGCTCGGCGGACGGGTCGGCGCCGAGCTGGTCGGCGAGGAGGCGACGCAGGTCCGCGAAGGCGACCAGTGCCTCCGCCCGCCGGCCGTGCAGGTGCAGCACCCGCATCAGCTGGCCGCGCAGCCGCTCCCGCAGCGGGTACGCGCCGACCAGCTCCCGCAGCTCGGTCAGCAGCGGTTCGGCGGCGGACGGCGCCGGCCCCGCCCCGGCCGCCCGTCCGTCCGTTGCCAGGCCGAGTTCCGCCTCGATCCGGTCCTCGATCGCCGCCAGCCGGCGTTCTCCCAGCCGCGCCACCCAGCTGGAAGCGAACGGCGCCTCCCGCACGTCCGCCAGCGGCTCGCCCCGCCACAGCCGCAGCGCCTCACGCAGCAGCTCGACGGCGCGGGGCCGGTCCCCGGCCGCCAGCGCGGCGTGCCCGGCGCCGGCCAGCCCGGTGAAGCGGTGCAGGTCGACGTCTTCCGGGTCGACGGCGAGCCGGTAGCCCGCCGGATGGAACTCCACCGGCGCGGGCCGCCCGGCCGGGCCGGACAGCGCCTGGCGGAGCCGCGACACCTGCGACTGCAACGCGTTCGCCGCCCGGGCGGGCGGGTCGTCGCCGTACAGGCCGTCGATCAGGCGGTCGGCCGGCACCACCCGCCCCGCGTCGAGCAGCAGCAGCACCAGCAGGGCCCGCAGCCGTGGCCCGCCGACGGCGAACCGCTCGCCGTCGGCGGGGTACACCTCCGTCGCGCCGAGGATGCCGAACCGCATGGCGTCGATTGTCGCCCACGCCGTCCGTACGCCCCGCAGGGCCGTGCGGTGTCCCCGAGGGCACCACGTCGGGGCCGAGCCGACCCCGTCGGCCGCGTCACGGCTCACCGCGCCGGCGGCTGCGGCCGGCGGTCGGTCGGCCGGCGGAGCGCGAGGGGCGTGCCCGGGAAGTCCCGGTCGCCGCTCCACAGCGCCGGCACCGCGTCGGTGCTGCGGGCCAGCGCATAGCCGATGGTCTCGTAGTTGACCCGCCAGCCGCGGAAGTCCGGCCACGACTCCTCGGCGGAGCGTTCCGGGGGGAAGCCGGCTCGCCGCACGTGCGCCACCGCCTCGGTGTACTCCTCGAACGTGAGCCGCAGCGGGCCGTCCGGGCGGGGATCGGGATCGAACGGGATGTGGACGACCCGGGCGATGTCGCGCAGCGCGGTGAAGCCCGAGCGCAGCATCAGTCGTGCGGCGGGCACGGTCGCCGCCGTCGGGGCCAGCGAGATGTGCATCGCGGCCGCGTCCATCACCGCGATCAGGGCGACGACCCAGCTACGGTACGGGCGCGGCGAGCGGAACGACAGCAGCACCGGGTAGTTGGTGTGGGTCTCGCCGATGTCCGCCGCCAGCCGCTCCCAGTTCTCGTACAGCCCCTGCAACTCGTCGACGGTACCGACGAGGGCCTGCCGGGCCAGCAGTTCCGGCCCCCAGGCGGGCTGGGAGACCCGGGCCCCCAGCAGGGTGACCTCCAACTCCCGTCGGTTGTAGGCGCCGTACAGCGTCGGCAGGTACGCGATCTGCAGCGCGATGACCAGCGGTCCGCTCGCGGCGGCGACGAAGTCCAGCGGGTTGAGCCGGCTGCGGACGCTGGACGCGAAGCCGAGGGTGAACAGGCTGGACCCGGCCTCGCGGAAGGAGTCCGCCCAGGACAGTTCGGAGAACGCGTGCATGAGCAGCCCGTACCCGGTCAGCAGCCCGAACAGCCAGGACCACAGCATCGCGACCAACACGATCGGCGCCAGCCAGGCGAGGAACCGGTCGCGGACCTCGTAGCCGCGCAGGGGCGCCGACACCCGCCGCAGCACCCACCGGGTCAGCCGCCACAACGTCCGGACCAGGGCCGAGCCCAGCCCACGCGGCACCACCAGATTGCGCAGGACGCTGCCCACCGTGATCACCAGGACGGCCAGGCCGGCAACTCCCGAGATCCACCGCATCACGCGGCCCCCCGAACGGGCCTCCGCCCGCACGGTCGCTGCGGCCGCGGTCGGCGCGCGGCTGCCCTCACGACCGCCTCCGTGACATTGGGCTCCCTCTCGGACCTGGCTCTGCCGAGGCGATGGGGGCGTCGCCACTGTAGCGCCGGACGGCGGGGGCGGGGGCGGAGATGGCCGGCCCGGCGGCGGCTACCGCCCGAGGTAGCTGGCGGCGGCTGTCACCCCGGGCGTCACTCGGTGACGGCGCGGAGCAACTCGGCCACCCGGGCGTGCGGCAGCCCGCCGGGGTTCGCGGTGGAGAAGGCCAGGAAGAGGTCACCGGAGAAGTGCGATCCGCTGGTGCCGGTCCGGGCCAGCCCCAGCGGCACGCGCCGGGCCAGGGCCGTGCACTGGCCCGGCAGCAGCGGCGCGGCGCCCGGCGGGGCGTCGGACCTGGACGACGTCGCCTCGCCGGGAGCCGCGCGCTCCGCCGGCCGGTGGCCGGTGGCTCAGCACCAGCCGTTGATCGGGCCGCCCAAGCCGGTCCACGTGTACGCGTCGCTGACCCAGGTGCCGTCGGTCAGCTTGTTCCACAGCGCGGTGGTGCCCCACCGGCCGCTGTGCGTGGTGCCGTTGGCCGAGCAGGCCACCGTCACCGTGGCGCCGTCGGCGACCGAGCCGGCGATTCCGTAGCCGGTGCCGGGGCCGGTACGCCGGTTGACAGTGCCGCCGCCGTTGGCGTCGATGATCGCCTGGTTCAGCCCGAGTGCGCCGTAGTTGTACAGCGCCCCGCCGACGTTCACCTGAGTCGAGCCGTGCAGCGCGTACCCCTGGTAGGTCCCGCTGCCGCCCATCACGACCCACTTGCCGAAGTTGTGCCCGGCGATCGGCACGTAGGCGTTGTTCTGCCGGAGCCCGAAGTGCACGTGCCGGCCGCTGGCGGCACCGCCGCAGGTGACGTCGGTGCCGGTGTCGCCGAGGTAGGCGCCCTCGCCGACGCCCGCCCCGTTGACGCTGATGCTGTTCCACAGGTGGTAGTAGTCGGTGGCGTAGCCGCGGTCGTGGATGACCCGGATCCAGCCCCGGCACATGGTGTACGCGGTGCCGCCGCGCGCGGCCAGCACGCGCTGGTCGCCGCCGGCGAGGTCGATCGAGCTCCACGGCGTGTCGCTGCCCGCCCAGCCGTGCGGACCGCCGGTGAGGTACCAGGACTGGCCCACGGCGTACGGCAGGCGCATGCCGGTGCGGTAGTCACCGCCGGCGTACATCGGGCTGGGCGCGGTGAAGACCTGTCGCTCCGTTGCCGACACGACGGTGGCCGGGGCGTCCTGGGCGAGCGCGGCGAAGCCGGCCTCGCCGTCGAAGGCGACCCGCCAGCCGGCGCGTTCGCGGTGCGCCACGAACACCCAGCCCGCCGGGTAGGCGCCCTCCTCGTGGGGGGCGACGATGACGGCGGTGCCGAACGCCCACGCCTGGCCGTCACGCCGGGTGACCGTGACCCGGGTGTCGTCGGCCCGGGCGGAGCGCAGTCCCGCGTCGGCGCCGTGCGCCGCCTGGTCGAGCAGCCGGGCGGTCACCGCCGCCGTGACGCCGCCGGCCGACGGCGGCGACGCGGCGCTGGCCGCGGCGGGGGTGGCGAGGACGATCGCGGTGACCAACGCCGCGACACCGGCCCGGCCTCGAATGTGACTTCTGAACACCTGCACCTCCGAATTGATATGTATCGCTGCAACCGAGGTGAGGGAACAGTACCGATGCCATCGAGACTTGTCCATGGAGCTCGATCGTGTCCCGGCTGAGTCGGCCCGCCCCGCGGCCAACTGCGGCTCGGGGGCGGTGACCGGGCGGTCACCGCCCCCGAGCCGAGTGCCAGGGCGGGGGCCGGGCCGTGGGGACGCTCCCCGACGGCCCGGCCGGTGACTCAGTGAATGACGACGGGGGTCGGCGGCTGCTCCAGCTGCTGACCGCCGGCCGGCTGCGACGGCTGCCGCCGGCGGGGCAGGAACGCGGCCGGGATGAACGTCACCAGCACGAGCGCGAACGCCACCCAGAACACGGCGGCGAAGGAGCTGGCCGCGAAGTCCAGGCCGCGCTCGATGAGCGCCGGGGGCACCGGGTACTGCTGGGTGAGCTCCGGCTGCATCTGCGATGCGATGGCGAGCCCGGCCTCGCTGAGCGGCTTGCCGCTCGTCGGATCGGTCATCCCGGGGATCGGCCGGGAGCCGTTCAGCTGGCTGGTGAGCAGCACCGACATCACCGCGGCGCCGACCGAACCGCCGATCTGCTGGAGGATGTTGACCAGGGTGGAGCCGCGGGCCACCTCCGGGCCGTGCAACGTCTTCAGCGCGGACGTCATGATCGGCATCATCGTGCCACCCATGCCCAGCCCCATCACGAACAGCGAACCGCAGAGCAGCAGGTACGAGGTGTTCGCGTCGACCTGGGTGAAGGTGAAGAACCCGGCGGCGATGAGCACCAGCGCGAACGGCACCGTCCGGCCGACCGGCACCCGGTCGGCCAGCATCCCGGCGATCGGCATGGTGAGCATCGCGCCGATGCCCTGCGGGGCCATCAGCAGACCCGCGGTCAGTGTCGACTCACCGCGGACCTGCAGGAAGTAGCTCGGGAACAGCAGGCCGGCGCCCATGAACGCGACGATGAACACGACCAGGGTCACCGTCGCGATGGTCAGGTTGCGGTTGGCGAACAGCCGCAGGTCGACCAGCGGATGCCGGGGCCGGAACGAGTACAGGACGAAGCTCACCACGAGCGCGCCGCCGACCAGCATGGGCAGCCACACCTTGGTCTCGGCGATCGTGCCGGCCTCGGGCCACGACGAGACGCCGTAGAGGAACAGGGCCAGCCCCGGCGAGAGCATCAGCATGCCGAGGAAGTCGAACGACTCCGATGGCTCGGGGTTGTCCTTCGGCAGCGCCAGCAGGGCGTAAACCAGCGCGATGGCGCCGATCGGCAGGTTGATCAGGAAGATCCAGTGCCAGCTGGCCGTGTCGATCAGCCAGCCGCCGAGGATCGGCCCGCCGATCGGCCCGAGCAGCATCGGGATGCCGAGGACGGCCATCAGCCGGCCGATCCGGTGCGGGCCGGCAGCCCGGGTCATGATCGTCATGCCCAGCGGCATCAGCATGCCGCCACCGAGACCTTGCAGGACACGGAAGGCGATCAGCTCCCCGATCGTGTCGGCGGTGGCGCACAGCCCGGAGCCGATGGTGAACAGCGCCAGGGCGGTCATGTAGAGGCGCTTGGTGCCGAACCGGTCCGCGGCCCATCCGCTGAGCGGAATCACCGTGGCCAGCGCGAGCGTGTAGCCGGTCATCGTCCACGCCACCCGGGCGTAGGACGCGTCGAATTTCTGCATGAACGTCGGCAGCGCGACGCTGACGACCGTCACGTCGAGGATCGACATGATCGCGCCGAGCACGACGACTCCCGCCACCTTGAGCACCGCGGCGTCGAGTTTGTCCGATGTCGCGACAGGTTGCTGGGTCACAAAAGGTCTCCTGAATCCGATCGGTTGCGGGAGCGGTGGTGGCACCGCGCGAGCGTGGGAGGTCGCGAGTGGCGGGGGCGACGCCCGCAGGCAGCGTAGCGAGCACCCCCGACACCTCGCCGTCGGATTACCGCCCGCAGCCCGGTCGGACGATGTGATCTCCGTCGCGGCCGACACCCCCGCCGTCCGCCCGCCCCGGCCGTCCGCCCGCCCTGGTCACCGCCCGGACCGGGGTGCGGGCGCGAGCTTCGCCATCAGGGCGACCTCGGCCGTCCGCGACTGTTCGATGCGCCGGGCCAGCTCCCGCACCCTGGCGCTGGTGCCCGCGCCCACCTGCGCGCGGGCCAGGTCCGCCGCCGTCCCCTGATGGGCGCTGAGCACGTCGAGCAGCACCCGGTCCACCTCGCCGGCCGGCGCCGTGCGCAGGCGGGCCAGCCCGGACACGGCGTCGCTGTGCCCGGAGTGGTCGTGCCGGGCGGCGGCGGCCATCGCCGAGGGTCCGGCGTCCCGGAGCCAGCCGCGCATGGTCGACAGCTCGTCGGCCTCGGTGGCCTCGATCGCGGCGATCAACGTCCGGATCTCCGGGTCCGTGGTGCGGTCGAGCCCGAGCCGGACGAGCTGCAGGGTCTGCTCGGTGTGGGCCACCATCATGGCGAGGAACAGCACGTCGATCCCGCTGGTCGAGGCGTCGACCAGCGGCCCGGACGGGGCCGCCCGCGGAGCGGGCGACCCCGTCGGGCCCGTGCAGCCGGTGGCGGCCAGCAGGACCACCACCAGCGCGGCGGTGAGCGGGCGGCGGACGGCGCCGCCGCGCCGAGGAACGGGTGCGGCGCACGACGGACGTGGCCGCACCCGTACGGTCAGACCTGCAGCCACAGTGCGGGGGTGTTGGGCGGTTCCCAACCGGGGATCGCGGTGTGCGCCTGGCGGCAACGGTAGGTCAGGCCGTTGTAGGTGACCTGGTCGCCGACCTGGTAGGCCCGCCCGGCGGTCCAGGTGCCGCCGGGGGCGGGTGAGCTGGTCGGGCTCGCGGTCGGGCTCGGCGTCGGCGACGGACTGGTCGGGGTCGGGCTGGGGGTCGGGCCGCCGCCCCCGCCGATCTGCAGGTCCACGCAGGAGTAGAAGGCGTTGGCGGTGTCGGCGATGTTCCACACCGCGAGGAGCTTCTGCCGGCCGGAGAAACCACCGAGGTTGACCGTGTGCGACACGGTGGCGTCGGGCTGGCGGCCACCGCCGTCGAAGACGGCGACCCGGGTGTTCCCGATCCAGTACTCCCAGTTGCTGGTGGCGTGGCGGGCGGTGTTCACCCAGGTGAAGGTGACCGAGCTGCCGACCGAGGTGGCGGGCCAGCCTCGGCTGTCGTCGTTCAGCACGGCGAACTGGGTGATCCCGGCGTGGCAGGTACGCAGGCCCTTGGGGCCCTCGACGCTCTGCGGCTCGTACTTGATCTGCCCACAGTCCGGGACCCGGTTCTGCGCGCAGAGGGCCTGCCGGCTGGGGGGCGAGGAGACGTAGCCGTGGGCCTGGGCGGGGGCGGCGACGGCCAGGGTCGCGGCGACGGCACCCGTGGTGAGGAGCGGGACGGTGATTCTTCGACGCATGGCGGCAACTCCCTTGGACGACACGTGGAGCTGCCACGAACATATATTAAACCTTGTTAACAGTAAAGACTCTTGTCGATGGATTTCGGACCGGTCACGGCGCTTCCCGGTCGTCCTGCAACGCCGGGCCGGCGCCCGCCGGCAGCAGGTGCCGCACCTCCGGCTCACCGTCGGCGAGTTCCCGGGCCCGGTCCTCGGCCCGCTGGTCGGCCTCGGTCAGCCGGCCACCGTGCTGGCGCAGGTGCTCGTCCCAGGACGGCACCAGAAAGACCTCCGCGAACTCGTGCGGCGTCTCGCCGGTGCGGAACAGCCCCCACCGCATCGCTCCGCTGCGCTGCCGCGACCCCCGGACGTGGTCCATCGCCGCCAGGAACTGCGCCTCCCGTTCGGCCCGCACCCGGTAGGTGACCACCACCAGCACCGGCCCCACCCGGGGATCAGGTTGCAGCGCCAGCGCCATCGGCGGCCGGTAGACGGCCGGGTCCCGGGTCAACCCCCGCAGGTCCGGCAACGGCCAGAGCTGCGACGTCACCGCGCCCACCAGCATCAGCACGGCCGCCACCACGAACGCGAGGACCAGGCCGCCGACGTCGGCCACCACACCCCAGACGAACGCGCCGACCGCCTGCCCGCCGCCCTGCACCACCTGGTAGACGGCCAGACCGCGGGCGCGTACCCAGCCGGGCAGGAACAACTGGATCTCGGCGTTGACGTTGGCCAGCACCACCACCCAGGCCAGCCCGGCCGGTAGCAGGGCGACCAGCACCACCGGCACGATCCGGACCGAGGCCACCACGAACAGCGTGCCGCCGTACAACGCTCCCGCCAACAGCAGGAACTGGTTGGCCGTGATCCGGGTCCGGATCCACGACAGCAGCAGGCCGCCCAGGATGGCACCCAACCCGAGCGCGGCCAGCAGGACGCCGTACCCGCTGGAGTTCAGGCCCAGCCGGCGGCTCGCCACCAGGGGCAGCAGCGCCCACAGCGCACTCGCCGGGATCACGAAGACCAGCGCGCGGCGCAGCAGCCGCCGCACCGTCGGCGAGTGCCGCACGTACCGGCCTCCGGCGCGCAGCGCGGCCGTGAACCGCTCGGGCACCTCGACGGCGCGGGCGTCCCCGGGCCGCCACCCGGCCAGCGTCAGCGCGAAGACCAGGAACGCCACGGCGTTGAAGGCGAAGACCGGGGCCACGCCGACCCGGGCGATCAGCACCCCGGCCACGGCCGGGCCGATGGCCCGCGCCATGTTGACGCTGATCGAGCCGAGCGCCGAGGCCGCCCGCAGCTGCTCCCGCGGCACCAGCTCGGGAATCACCGACGCCCAGGCCGGCAGGGTGAGCGCCTGCCCCACGCCGAAGGCGAAGGTGAGCGTGAGCAGCAGCGCCGGGGGCATCCGACCGGCCGCCGTGAGCAGCGTCAGCCCCGTGGCCACCACCACCAGGAACAGCTGTACGGAGATGAGCAGGTGCCGGCGGTCGAAGGTGTCGGCGAGCGCCCCCGCCGGCAGGGCCAGCAGCAGCACCGGCAGCAGGCTGGCGGTCTGCACCAGCGCGACCAGGGTGGAGGCGCCCGGCTGGTGGATCAGCAGCCACTGCGCGCCGACCGTCTGCATCCAGGTGCCGATGTTCGCCCCGAGCAGGGCCAGCCACAGGCTGCGGTAGACCGCCGTACGCAGCGGCGCCCACGCCGAGACAGCGACCTCGGCGGGGGCCCCCGCCTCGGTCACCACCGCCCGTCCGCCCGCAGCACGCGCGCACCGGACACGTACAGGTCGTCGGGGGCGAGCTGAAGCAGCCGTACGACCTCGACGGCGACCTGATCGGCCCCGGCGTAGATCTCGTCGAGGAACTCGTCGCCCACCCGCTCCTGCAGACGGGTCGGCATCGGTCCCGGATGCAGCTCCATGACCTTGATCCGGTTGCTGTGCTGCGCCTCCGCCAGGGACTCGACCAGGCTGCTGCCGTAGCTCTTGGTGGCCCGGTAGACCGGGATCCCCGGCCTGGCCTTCGTCACCGCCATCGCGCCGACGTACACCACGTTGCCGAAGCCCTGCCGATGCAGGTGGTGCAGCGCCGCCTTGAGCAGATAGGTGGTGCCGAGCGCGTTGACCTCGACCGCCCGGCGGATGTGTTGCGGCGAGAGGTCCCCCAGGCCCCCGCCCGCCCACACCGACGCGCAGGCGGCGACGCCGTCGACGGTCGCGTACCGGTCGACCACCTCGGCGAACGCGTCCCGCACCTGCTGCCACGAGGAGACGTCGCAGACGATTCCGGCGCAGCCCAGCTCGTCGGTCACCGCGGCGATCTCGTCGGGCACGTCGCCGAGCACGGCCACCTGATGCTCCTCGACGAGCAGGCGGGCGACCGCCAGGCCAAGGCCACTGGTTCCCCCGGCCACCAGGAAGGTCTTCGCGCCCATGCCCCTCCCGACGTCACGGCGCACGAGCGGTACGCGGTGCGGTGCCGCCGGGTGCCTTCCCGCTGACGCCGGTCCCACACCCGCAGGCGCGAGAACGGCCACCGGACCGGGCTCGGGTCCCGGTCCGGCGTCGCCGTCGGGTCAGGCGTTCGCCGTCTGCCGTGCGTGCGTGCCCTCGGCGAACTCCTCGACCAGCTTCGCGCAGAAGGCCGGCAGGTCGCTGGGGCGGCGGCTGGTGACCAGGCCGTTGTCGACCTGGACCGGCTGGTCCACCCAGGTCCCGCCGGCGTTGAGGATGTCGGTGCGCAGGCTGGGGTAGGACGTGACCGTCCGCCCCTTGACGAGCCCGGTCTCGACCAGCGACCACGGGCCGTGGCAGATCGCCGCCACCGGCTTGGCCTGCTGGAAGAACGCCTTGACGAAGTTCATCGCCGCCGGGTTCATCCGGAGCCGGTCGGGGTTGACCGTGCCGCCGGGCAGCACCAGGGCGTCGTAGTCGGCGGGATTCGCCTGGTCCACCGTACGGTCCACCGGATACCGGTTGGCCGGGTTGATGTCGTGGTTCATGGACTGGATCTCGCCGGATCTGATGGAGATCAGGTGCGCCTCGGCACCCGCCTGCTCGGCGGCGGCTCGGGACTGCGTGTACTCGATGTCCTCGACCCCGTCGGAGGCGAGGAAGGCGACGCGCTTGCCGCGCAGTGGCTGCTTGGCCTCGGCCATGATGCTCCCTTCGCGGCGCCGCCCTTCGGCGACGCGCTCGTCCCCGTGAGCGTTCCCACCGCCGGGCCGGGCAAACCGGCCCGTACGGCCGCGCCGGAGGGGATAATCGCCCGGCCCGGTCACCGAGCGGCCCGCGCCGGCACGCCGAGGGTGCCGACCGCTCACCGATCCGGCCGTGACTGCCCCGTCACCGCCTCGTGCACCATCCGGTTGGCCGCGTCCGTTTCCTCGCCGGTCGCCCGCAGCAGGTCGCTGGCCACCGTCCGCAGCTGGGTCACGAACGCCTCGCCGAAGGTGCCGAGGGTCTCGGGCGGGACCTCCCCCGCCCGGCCCAGGGCGGCCAGCACCCCGTCCCGGGCCGGCTGCGGATCGCGCCCGGTGCGGCTGATCCGGTGCAGCAGCCGGATCGCCTCCGCGAGCCGCCGCGTCGCGTCGACCAGTTCCTCGGGCACCCGCTCGCCCCGCTGCACCGCCGTGGCCGCCCAGCGGGCCAGCAGCCGGCACTCCAGGATCACCCGCTCCAGCCGCAGGGCGCCGTGGTGGTACCGCTCGACGTCCTGCCGCCGGCGCCAGCGAACCGGCGAGAGGGTCACGACCTCCTGGGCGCCGCTCAACGCGTCCTTCAATCGGGCGAGGTCGTCCCCCATCCCCCGCAGGCGGCCGCGCGCACGCACCGCGCGATCCGAGTCGCGCGCGGCCAGCGCGCCGGCCACCTCGTCGAGCTGGGCGGTGAGCGTGTCGAAGACGGGCGCGGCGGCACTGTTCAGGATCCGCATCGGGTCGACCGGGACGAGGAGGACGACCACCGCCAGCCCCACCAGGCCGCCGACGCTGGCCTGCACGATCCGAGGCCATTCGAGGTTGGGCGTGACGGGTGCGAGGGTGGCGAGCAGCACCGCGGTGCCCCCGGCCTGGGCCACCAGAGCGCCGCTGCGCCCGACGAGTACGAAGGCGACGAGGAGAGCCACCGTCACCACGAAGCCGACCTGCCACGGCCCGTACCCGATCTTGAGCAGCACCGCGTCACCGACCAGGATGCCCAGACCGACCCCGAGCATGGTCTCCGCGGTGCGGCGTCCGCGCTGCCCGATCGCGCTGACGATCGTGCCCACCGCCGCGCTGGGGGCGAAGACCGGACTCGGGTTGTGCAGCAGGTCGCGGGCGACGACCCAGGACAGCGCCGCGGCCAGGCCCGCCTGGACGGAGATCAACACCATGATCCCGAGCTGCCGCTTCCGAAGACGGCCGGCGCGCTCGACGCGCCGCGGAGCCTGCGCCACCGCCGCCCCGGCGCGGCCGGCCACCGCATCGGCCCAGGACCCACCCTCGTCCCTCGTGCCTGACTGCTCGGCCATGCCGCCCCCTGTCCGGCCGGGCCCCAGATGGAGCATATCGGGCGTATCCGCGCCGTCGGCTCCAATCAGCGCCGGTGAGAGCACAGGTGTGGAGCCGGGATTAACGGGAATGGCACGCCGGCCAGTCGACCGGTCGGACGCGGCGATGGACCGGGCCGGCACCCGCGAACTACTCGAGACACGGGGTGAGAGAAGGCATGACAGGTAGGACGACCATGGGGGCTCGGTCGGTGACGGACGCGCTCGGGATCGAGCGCGCGACCCAGGATCGCGGCTCGGCGGGTCTGGCCCGTCTCCTCGGCTGGTTCAGCCTGGGTCTGGGCGTGACCGCCCTCGCCGCCGGGCCCCGGGCCAGCCGGCTGGCCGGCGTGGACGACTCGCGCATCGCACCGGTGGTGCTGCGTACCGCCGGGATCCGCGAGCTGGGCCACGCCGCGACGCTGCTGGTGCCGCGGCGGCCGGGACTGGGCGCGTGGACGCGGGTGGCCGGGGACGTCCTGGACCTGGCCGCGACCGGGCAGGCGTTGCGGCACCGCTGCGGCGAGCGTCAGCGCCGCCTGACGTACGTCATGGCCGCTCTCGCCGGGATCACCGCGGTCGACCTTTACGTCTCGGTGCGCGCGACGCGGCGCCGCCGGGGCATGACGGGCACCGGCCGGGCATACGGCTCGGTGACGGTCAACCGCACCCCGGAGCAGGCGTACGGCTTCTGGCACGACTTCGAGAACCTGCCGCGCTTCATGTACCACCTGCAGTCCGTGCGGATGACGGGCGACCGGCGGTCGCAGTGGATCGCGAAGGCCCCCGCCGGCCGGAGCGTGCGGTGGGAGGCCGAGGTGATCGAGGACCGGCCGAACCAGTTGATCCGGTGGCGGTCCGTCGACGGGGCGCGGGTGCCGAACTCCGGGGTCGTGCGCTTCACCCCGGTCGCCGGCGGCAAGGGCACCGAGGTGCGGGTGGAGCTGGAGTACGCCCCGCCGGGCCGCGTTCTGGGCGCGCTGGTGGCCAGGGCGTTCGGGGAACACCCGCAGCAGCAGGTCCGCGACGACCTGCGCCGGTTCAAGCAGGTCATCGAGACCGGCGAGATCGCCCGCTCGGACGGCACGCCGGACGGCACGAGCAGCGCGAGCCAGCTGAACCAGCGTCCGGCACGGCCGCTGGCGACGCAGAGCGCGTGAGGGAGAGGCACCGTGAAGGCGAACTGCTGGATGGCCCCGAACCGGGTCGCGGTCGAGGACGTACCCGAGCCACGGATCCTGAACCCCCGCGACGCCGTCGTCCGGGTGACCTCGTCGGCGATCTGCGGATCCGACCTGCACCTGCTGGACGGCTTCATCCCGACGATGAAGCGGGGTGACGTCCTCGGGCACGAGTTCATGGGCGAGATCGTCGAGCTCGGCCAGGGCGTACGGGACGGGCTGCGCGTCGGCGACCGGGTCGTCGTCGCCTTCCCCATCGCGTGCGGCGACTGCATCTCCTGCCAGCGTGGCCTCTACTCCGTGTGCGAGAACTCCAACCCCAACGCGCCGATGGCGGAACTGGCCATGGGCCACACCCCCGCCGGCATCTTCGGCTACTCCCACATGATGGGCGGCTACGCGGGTGGCCAGGCCGAGTACGTGCGGGTGCCGTACGCCGACGTCGGCGCTCTCAAGATCGAGGACGATCTGGCCGACGAGCAGGTGCTGTTCCTGTCCGACGTGCTGCCCACCGGCTACATGGCCGCGGAGCTGTGCGACATCAAGCCGGGCGACACGGTCGCGGTGTGGGGTGCCGGGCCGGTGGGACAGTTCGCCGCCGCCAGCGCCTACCTGCTCGGCGCCGGCAGTGTGATCGTCATCGACCGGTTCCCGTACCGGCTGCGGCTGGCCCGGGACCGGGTCGGCGCGGAGACCATCAACTACGAGGAGACCGACGTCCTGGACACGCTGCGCGAGATGACCGCCGGCCGGGGCCCGGACGCGTGCGTCGACGCGGTCGGCATGGAGAGCCACCACGCGTCGGCGGCCCTGCACGCGTACGACCGGACGAAGCAGGCGGTCAAGTCGGAGACGGACCGGCCGCACGCGCTGCGCGAGGCCATCCTCAGCTGCCGCAACGGCGGCACCGTCTCGGCGATCGGGGCGTACGGCGGGTTCATCGACAAGTTCCCGATGGGCTCGTTCATGAACCGCTCGCTGACCATGCGGTCGGGGCAGGCGCACGTCCAGCGCTACATGCGACCGCTGCTGGAACGCATCCGCAAGGGCGAGATCGACCCGAGCTTCATCATCACGCACACGCTCCGGCTGGAGGACGCGCCACAGGGCTACGACACCTTCAAGAACAAGCAGGACGACTGCCTCAAGGTCGTGCTCAAGCCGTAACGGGCCAGGATCTCGTCGGGACACGGCGCGGGGCCGTCGCCGTACCACGGCGACGGCCCACGACCGGGAACGACATCAGCGGCGGGCGGACTCCCCCCGGCCCGCCATGTCGACGGTCACCTGGTCGAAGGCGGGCGCGCCGTCGACGGCGTCCGCCGCGACCGCCGCCGAGCGCGCGGCGTCGGGCAGGTCGAGGCTGGACCGCAGGAGGACCGGCTTGAGCAGCAGCGCGGCGATGATGCCGACGACGGCGATGGCCGCGGAGATGAAGAAGATGTGCCCGGTGGCGTCGCCGTACGCGGCGCGGACGATGTGCTGCACCGGTGCCGGCAACGCCTCGAGGTTGAGGGTGCTGCCGCCGCCGCTGCCGGTCGGGATCCCGGCGGCGGCGAGATCGTGGGTGATCCGCTCGCTGACCCGGCGGGCGAGGATAGCGCCGAGCACCGAGACGCCGATGGTGCCGCCCAGGGACCGGAAGAACGCGACGCTGGAGCTGGCCGCACCGATGTCCCTGAGTGGGACCGTGTTCTGCACGGCGAGCACGAGGTTCTGCATGGTCATGCCGACGCCGACGCCGACGACGAACATGGCGGCGCCGAGCAGCAGCAGGGGGGTCTCGTGGTCGATGGTGCCGAGCAGGGCGAACCCGGCGACGAGGATGATCGAGCCGGCGACGATGTAGGGCTTGACCCGCCCGGAGCGGGTGATCATCCGCCCGGCGACGATCGACGACAGGAGGACGCCGGCCATCATCGGGATGGTGAGCAGGCCGGCTTCGGTGGGGCTGTAGCCACGGCCGATCTGGAAGTACTGGCCGAGGAAGACCGAACCGCCGAACATGGCCATGCCGACCGCGAGGCTGCCGAGGATGGCCAGCGCGGTGGTGCGTTCGCGGACGATCTTCAGCGGAACGACCGGCTCGGCGGCCCGCGACTCGACCCAGGTCGCCAGGGCGAGCAGGAGCAACCCGCCGCCGACCATCGCGGCGGTCTGCCAGGAGAGCCACGCGAAGGAACTGTCCACGAACGAGATCCAGATCAGCAGCACGCTGACGCCGGCGGCGATCAGGCTCGCGCCGAGGTAGTCGATCTTGACATTGTCCCGCCGCGCGGTGGGCAGGTGCAGGGTGGCCTGGAGCAGGATCAGCGCGACGACGGCGACCGGCACACCCACGAAGAAGCACCAGCGCCAGCCGAGCCAGGAGGTGTCGACGATGAGGCCACCGAGCAGCGGGCCGCCGACCGTCGCGACGGCCATGACGCCACCCAGGTAGCCGTTGTAGCGGCCGCGCTCGCGAGGCGGGATCATCGCCGCGATGGCGACCTGGACCAGGGCCTGAAGGCCGCCGACGCCGATTCCCTGGAACGCGCGGGCGGCGATGAGCTGCCCGGCGCTCTGCGCCAGGCCGGCGAGGACCGAGCCGAGCAGGAACACGACGATGGCGACCTGGATCAGCAGCTTCTTGTTGAACAGGTCGGCCAGCTTGCCCCAGATCGGGGTGCTGGCGGTGGCGGTGAGCAGGGTGGCGGTGACCACCCAGGTGTACTGGGTCTGGGAGCCGTTCAGCGCGCCGATGATCTTCGGCAGCGCGATCGAGACGACCGTGCCGCTGAGCATCGCGACGAAGAGCACCAGCAGCAGGCCGCTGAGGGCTTCGAGCGTCTGGCGCCGGCTCATCGGTGCGGCTTCGGCCGTTGCGGTGGGTGCGCTCACGCGGCCACCTCGCTCCGCTCGGCGGCCGCGCGAGGCGCCACCGCTCTGCGCTTGACGATTCGCTCGCTGCGCTCACTCATAACGAGTCCTCCTGGTTATCGTGGTGTGCGAGGGCGACCTCGAGGTCGCGGGTGAAGCGGCCGAGCGCGGTGGACAGCGTCGTCACCTCGGCGGGCGTCCAGCCGGCGAGCGCCCGGTCGAGCACCTGTCCGTACCAGTCGCTCGTCTCGGCCAGGGCGGCCCGGCCGGCCGGGGTGATGGTCAGTTGGCTGGCGCGCCGGTCGGTCGGGTCGGTCCGCCGTTCGACCAGGCCGTGCGCGACGAGGGCCGCCACGGCGCGGCTGACCGTCGAGGGGTCGAGTCGGCCGCGCTCGGCGAGGTCCCGGGCGTGGCAGCCGCTGGCACAGCGGTCGATGAGCATGAGCAGGCCCACCAGCCCGGACGGCACGGCCGGGCGCTCGTCGACGCGCCGCTGCCGGAGCAGCCGCACGCCGGTCAGCAGGTCGTGCAGCCGGGTACCGAGTGCACGGACGGCGGTATCCACTCTTGTCCTCCTGCCCATCGTTGGTTGCCTCAAGCAAGGATCGGGGAATCTTGCGCACCAGGCAAGTTTGCTCGTTGAGAAAAGGATCACGTCTCACGTAGGCTGGGATCATGGATGAGGCGGCGGGGCTGCGGGAGCGCAAGAAGGCGGCGACCCGCCTCGCCCTGCACGAGGCGGCCCTGCGGCTCGCCGCCGAGCAGGGGCCGGACCGGGTCACCGTCGAGGCGATCGCCGACGCCGCGAACGTGTCCCGGCGGACGTTCTCCAACTACTTCTCCAGCAAGGAGGAGGCCCTCTTCTACGGCGACACCACCCGGCTGCGTCGGTTGCTGGAGCTGCTGCACGCGGAACCGGCCGACGAGCCGCCGTGGGCCGCCCTGAGCCGGGCGGCCCTGCACCTGGCGGCTGAGGTGGACGACGGTCCGGCCAGGGCCTGGCTGAACCGCCGCCGCCGGCTGCACGGCCACCCGGGCCTCCTCTCGCACCAGGCCGCCGCGTACGCCGCGATCGAACGTGAACTCGCCGGCGAACTCGCTCGGCGGCTCACCGGCCCCGACCAGACACTGCGCGCCAGGGTCCTGGCGGCGACCTTCCTGGCGACCGTGCGGGTCGCCACCCAGCAGGGCATCGAGCACCCGGACACCCCGATGATCGACGCGATCCGGGCCGCGCTCGCCCACGCCGCGCCCGCCTCCGACGGCGGGAGCTGACCCTCGGCCCGGCACGAGCCGTGGCACGGCGGCGAAAGTGTCGCCGGTCGGAGTTACCGTGGCGCCCGTGGTCACCGTCGACGACGTCCGTGCCCTGGCCCGGACGCTCCCCCGCACCAGCGAGCACCTGATCCGCGACCGCGTCAAGTTCCGGGTGGGCGCCATCGTCTACGTCGCGTTCAGCCAGGACGAACGGATCATGGGCTTCGGCTACCCCAGGGACGAGCGGAGCGCCCTGATCGCCGCCGAGCCGGACCTGTTCCTGCTCCCCCGCCCGTCCGACCTGCGGTTCAACTGGGTGTGCTGCCACCTGGACCGGCTCGACCACGACCGGATGACCGAGCTGGTGACCGAATCCTGGCGGATGGTGGTGCCGAAGTTCCTCGCCCGCCAGCGCCTGGGCGACCGAGTCGCCGGCTTACCATGAGAGCGTTTTCACGCCGTACGGTCCGGGGCTGAGCAGCACGACGCATCCGCACCCGCCCACGATCCGGCAGTACCGGCCCGACGACCACGACGCGGTCTACGAGGCTGCGTCCGCACGGCCGACGCCCGCGGCGACGCCCGCGGCCGGTACGCCAGCGACCACCTGATGCCCGACCTGTTCGCCGGCCCCTACCTGCACCTGGCGCCGGAGTTGGCCTTCGTGCCGGAGGACGCGGGCCCGGGTGGTCGGCAACCTGATCGGCGCGGCGGACACCCCCTCCTTCGTCCACGCCTACCGTCGCGAATGGATTCCCCGGCTGGCGGACCGCTACCCGGAGCCGGCGGGCCCGCCATGCACGTCGGCATGGTCACCGCCAACGTCCGGGCCCGCGGCTTCTACGACCGGCTGGGCCTCCAGGTGATCCCGGTGCTCGACCCGGGTCCGTTCACCCACCTCGGCCGACCGACCGCCGGCCCAGGTGAGAGCCGGCCGGGTGAGAACCGGCCCGGGTGGGCCTGCGCCGATTCCGGCGCACGGTAGCTCCCGCGCTGGGAGACTCGTCCGGTGGGCGGCGAGCGGAGACGCGGGGGCCTGGGGCCGGCCATCCCGATCGCCCCGGCCGCCCGGGTGGACAAGTTCGAGGTCTTCTTCGACCTCATCTTCGTGGTGTCGTTCTTCATCATCACCCGGGCCACCGCCACCAACGTCGGCGGGCGAAATCTGCTGCACGCCATGCTGGTGATCGGCGTGCTCTGGTGGTGCTGGGTGGTGCACAGCGTCGTCGCGTCCCGGCTCCGGCTCGGCGAGGGCTTCGTCCCGGCACTGATGGTCATCGGCATGATCGCGCTGTTCACCTTCGCGCTGGCCCTGCCGCAGACCTTCGGCGACGGCGGCGGAAGACCGGGCGGGCCGGTCCTGGTCACGGTCAGCTACGTCGTGTTCCGTGGCATGCACCTGGTGCTGTACGCGCACGCCACCCGGGGGCAGCCGGTGGCCCGTCGCCAGTTGTCCCGGCTCCTCCCCGAGGCGGTGATCACGGCCGCCCTGCTGCTGCTCGCGGCACTGCTCCCGATCCACATCTCGGATCCGAACCTCGCGCTGTGGGTCCGGGACGGGCTCTGGATCGCCGTCGTCGTCATCCAGTACGGCAGTGGATTCCTGGTCGGCCCCGGGGGCTGGGAGATCACCTCCGCCGAACACTGGACGGAACGCTACGACCTCATCCTGATCATCGCGCTCGGCGAGTCGGTCATCTCCATCGGCGTCGGCGGCAACCTGCTCGGCAAGCCGGTGACCTGGCCGGCCGTGGTGGCGGCGATGCTGGGCATCCTCTTCACGGCGGCGCTGTGGTGGGCGCACTTCGACATGATCGGTCCGGCCGCCCGGATCGCGCTGCACGCCGCCCAGGGCGCGCCGCGGGTGACGATGGCCCGGGACGCGTGGGCCTACCTCTACCTGCCGATGATCGCCGGCGTGATCCTGTTCGCGATCGGCGCGGAAGAGCTGGTGGCGACGATCGTCGATCCGGTGGGCGGGTTGGCCGAACGGGGACGCGACTCGTCCGTACCGTTGCTGTTCGGCGGCGTGATGATCTACCTGGCCACCGACCTGGCGTTCCAACTGCGCACGCTGGGGACCGTGGCGTGGACGCGGGTCGGCACACTCGTCGCGCTCGCGGCCGGGCTCTTCGCCGCCCGACCGCTGCCGGCGCTCGCCGCGCTCACCCTGCTGACCGTCATCTGCGTCGCGCTCGCCGTCGTCGAGGTGGTGGTGTTCGCGGACGCCCGCGACGCCCTGCGCCGGGCCGTGCACGAGGAGAAGGTCAGCCACGAGACGAGCGAGGCCGCGTTTCGGGCCCGCTGGCACAACGGGGGCCCCACGCAGCCCACGCAGTGACTGCCGGCGGGATCCCCGTCCGGAACGGCGGCCCGTAGAGTCTGCGCGTGATCGAGATCGGCATCGAGGTCGACCTGTTCCACCCGTGCGAGACGGTGTGGCGGGCGTTGACGGAACCCACGCTGCTCACCAAGTGGTTCGCCGAGTGCGCGCCGCAGGCGGACCAGCCGGAGCGGCTGTTGCTGCGTACGGCGGGACTACCCGGGTTCGACGCTGACGTCGAGGCGACGGTGGTCGAGCAGCAGGCGCCGCACCGGTACGTGCTGGACTGCCAGGAGGGCTCCGGGCGTAGCCGGCTGACCTGCCAGCTCTTCCCCGCCGGCCACGGCTGTCGGCTGTCTCTGCAGGAGGTTCCGGTGCACGGCGAGTGGGACGCCGAACGGCGCGCCCGCCGCACGGAGCACCATCAGCAGGCGGTGACCGTACGCCTGCCCGCGATCCTCGACTGGCTGGCTTTCCAGCGCGTCGACCTGCGCCGCGCCGAGGGCGGGCTGACCGCCGAGCTGCCCGTGGTCCGGTTGCTCGGCGACGTCCGTACCCGGACGGGCCGCCGGCGGGCGGCGGTGATCGGCGGAGGCCTGGCGTGCCTCACCCTGGCCGCCGGGGCGGCGGTGTGGGCGACCCGACCGGAGCCGCGCGCCCCGGAGGCCACGCCGCCCTCGGCTCCGCTGCTGCTGCCGACCCCCACCAGCCACCCGCCCCGAAGCACCCCGTCGCGGACCACACCGGCCGTCGTCCGCACCAGCGCCACGCCGTCCCCCACCCTGACCCCGAGCCCCACGCCGACCCGGACGCGCAGCGCGAGCCCCACCCCGGCCGCCGCCCCGTTGACCGCCAGCTATCAGACCGTCTCCGACCGCGTGTTCGGCTACCGGGGCGAGGTCGTCGTGAGCAATCCGGGCAGCGCGGCGAAGCCGGGCTGGGTGGTGGTGGTGACGCTGGGCGCGGGGGCCACGATCAGCAACGCCAGCGGGGCGGAGTGGCAGCAGAAGGGGCAGGTCGTCACCTTCACCGGTGCGGAGGTGCCGGCCGGGGGGTCGGTGACGTTCCGGTTCGACGTGCGGGACCGCGACCCTGTCACGAACGCACCCGCGTCGTGCACGGTCGACGGCTCCCCGTGCACGATGCGGTAGCGGGAACACGGACGCCGCCGGGAGGAGGCCGCCCTCCCGGCGGGCTCAGGCCCCGGCAGGCCCTCGTGGTTGAGATAGAGCACGACGCGGAACTGCCCGCCGTCGTCGTGCAGCAGGTACGACGACGCGAGCCGCACCGGCGCGCCGCCGCCGTCGACGCGCGGGGCGTCCCAGTCGGTACGGGCCAGGACGTACCGGTCGTCGAGGCGCTGCCAGGTGACGTCGGTCAGCGCCGCCGGGCCGAGACGGGCGGCGGCGAACATCTGCTCGCGGCGGGGCAGGGCGGCGACGAACGCGGCGCGTGACATCGGTCGCGCGCCGCTGTCGTCGGCGAGCAGGAACGGGTCGGCGGAACAGGCGCCGAGATCAACCGCTGTCGCTGGCCCTTCCGCCGCGCATCTGCGCCGCGCCATGGACGGCGGGGCAGCCGGGCGGATCAGACCTCGGCGAGCTGGCCGCGCAGCTTGGCCAGCGCGCGGGCGAGCAGCCGGGACACGTGCATCTGGGACACGCCGACCCGGGCGGCGATCTCGCTCTGGGTCAGGTTGCCGTAGAAGCGCAGCGTGAGGATCTTCTGCTCCCGCTCGTCGAGCGTGGCCAGCGCCGGGCCGAGGGACGCGCGCAGCTCCGCCAGCTCGTACTCGTTGTCCTCGGTGCCGAGCGTGTCGCCCAGCTCGGTGGCGCTGTCGCCGTCGCCGATCGGGGTGGACAGCGAGACGGCGTTGTAGGCCCGCGCACCCTCCAGCCCTTCGAGGACCTCTTCCTCGGTGGTGTCGAGGTGGGCCGCGATGTCGGCCACGGTGGGCGCCCGGTTGAGCGTCTGGGCGAGGGTGCTGTTCGCCTCGGAGATGCGCAGTCGCAGCTCCTGGAGGCGCCGCGGGACCCGGATGTTCCAGGTGCGGTCGCGGAAGTGCCGCTTGATCTCGCCGAGGATGGTCGGGATGGCGAAGCCGGCGAAGTCGACGCCGCGGGCGGCGTCGAAGCGGTCCACCGCCTTGATCAGGCCGAGGGCCGCCGTCTGGGCCAGGTCCCCGGCCGGCTCGCCCCGGCCGCTGTAGCGGGCCGCGAGGTGGTTGGCCAGCGGCAGCCACGCCTCAATGACCCGGTTACGCAGGGCCGGCCGGTCCGGATGCCCGTCGGGCAGCGCGGACAGGGCGGCGATCAGCTCGCTGGCGCGGGACTCCTCGCCGGTCACCGCCGCGCGGTGTACATCGGTGGTGGTCTTCGTCGGCGCGATGGTCATCGTGGTCATGCTGCCCTTCCTGTCCTGGGGAGAACGGCTGTCCTGGGGAGAACGGGTGCCTCCCAGCACCGGTCGTGCCAGCCACCTTAAACCGAACGTCGCCATCAATTCAACCGAACGGACGATGGATATACCGGGCAAAAGCCTCCATTCATCCGCCGAACCGGCGTGATGTGACACTCAGCGATCCGGGTCGCCGCCCGGGCCGTGGCGAGCGTAGCCAGTCGGTCGACCCGCCGGGGGTCGGACAGCGCCGACCCGACGGCGACGACCTCCGCCCCGGCCAGCGGCTGACCACCGCCCGTGACCGGGCCGGCGTCCCCTCGGGGGCGCCGGCTCAGGGCCGCGCCGCGGCCTTCTCCCGCTCACGGCGGGCGGCCCGCCGCGACCGGATCACCCGGACCAGCACCAGCAGCAGCACCAGGGCCAGCAGCGCCTCGCTGCCCCAGCCGAGCCGCCGCTCCAACACCCGGTACGACGCCCCGAACAGGTACCCGAGCACGGCCACGGCCACCGCCCAGAGCGTGCCGCCGACGACGTTCGCGACGGTGAACGGGCCGTGCGGCATGCCGCTCATCCCGGCCAGGCCGGGGACCAGCGCGCGTAGCGCCGCCACCCAGCGGCCGAGCACCACCGCGAAGGCGCCCCGGCGACGGATCAGGGCCAGCCCCCGGCGCACGTCGTGCGGGCGGACGAACCGGCGGGGCGCCCGGTCGAGCAACCGGTGGCCGTACCGGCGACCGACCAGGTAGCCGACCTGGTCGCCGAGCGTCGCCCCGGCGATCGCGGCCAGCACCACGGCCCAGAGCGGCAGCCGCCCCGTGTGGGCGACCACGCCACCGACCAGCACCGCCACCTCACCCGGTACGACCAGCCCGAGGAACGTCGACGCCTCCAGCGCCGGTAACAGGAAGACCAGCGCCAGGACCAGGGCGGGCGGCAGCACCATCAGCAGGTTCAGCACCCGGTCCATCCGCCGATTGTCCCCCGCCACCCGGCGGGATCCGCCCGGGCCGGCGCAGCTCGCGGCGCCGATGCCCAGGGTGGCCGGGCACCCCGCCCGCCGGCCCGGGAACTCGTCGGTCACCAGCACCGGCACGATCCGCCGGGTCGGGGAATGAAGGACGACCGCACCGGGGACAATAAGGCAAGGACCGGGCGGTGACAGCGCCGACGAGCGCCCACGCCCGCCGGACGTGCGCGGGACGGGGAAACGAACGTGGAGGACGGGACAGCCACCACCGGGTCGATGGCGGAGGGCGCGCCGACCAGCAGTACGCCCCGGACGGCCGCCGGGTCGGTCGGACCCGGACCGGCGCTGCCCTGCGTGACGTCGACCAACGGGCACCGGGCCGGGACCGTCTTCACCGCCGCCGTGCCGGCCGACCCGGGGCAGCTCGCGCCCACCCGGGAGCGGCTGCGCGGCTGGCTGCACGCCCTCGGCCTGGACGAATGGGACGTCGAGACGGTGCTGATCGCCACCGGGGAGGCGTGCGCGAACGCCATCGAGCACGGTTACCGGTTCGCCGCCGGCGGGATCACCACACTCCGGGCCGAGCTGCGCGACGACCGGCTGGAGATCGAGGTACGCGACCACGGGGGCTGGCGGGACAATGCCGGCACCCCCGGCACCGACCGGGGCCGAGGGCGGCTGATCATGGCACGGGTGATGGACGAGGCGACCATCGTCGGCACCTCGGACGGGACGATCGTCCGCCTCGTCAAGCGGCTCTCCGGCGACGGCTGACGGTCGTCGGATGACCGACGGCGGATCCCGCCGGCAGCGAAGATCAGCTATAAGAGACGGATGGAATTCCCCGCCTACCTGGCCAGCATGCCGATGCACGCGATCACCGAGATCCACGGCGAACCGGGCCTGCTGGAGCGGTTCCGCCTGGAGATCCGGGCGTTCGACGCCGCCGCCCGGGGACGGCTCACCGCGGCCCTCGACCTCGCCGCCGAACTGCACCGCGACGACCGGCGGGTCCGCGAGCCGTACCTCAACCACCTGCTGCGGGTGGCGATCCGGATGATGCACCACTACCAGGTGCGGGACGTCGACGTGATCGTGGCGGGCCTGCTGCACGACGCGGTGGAGGACCACCCGATGGAGCTGGCCGGCCCGGGCGCCGACGACCCGACCATGGCGGCGCTGGCCGTGCTGGCCGACCGGTTCGGCCCGCGGGTCGCCCGGCTGGTCGGCGCGGTCACCAACCCGGCCTACGACCCGGAGCGTGACCGGCACGTCCAGTACCGCGAACACGTCGCGGCGAGCCTGGACCGGGAGCCGTGGGCCCGGGTGATCAAGGTGTCGGACTTCACCGACAACGGGGTGGGCGTGATCCACACTGTCGGGCCGAAAGTGGCCCGGTCGGCCGCCAAGTACCGGCCGCTGGTGCCAGTCTTCCGGGATCTCATCGCCCGGCCCGACACGCCGCTGTCCGCGCCGGTGAAGCGGCACATCTTCGCCCAGCTCGACCTGGCCGAGGAACGCTTCAGCGCCATCCTCGACCCCAACTAATCCCGCCTGTCGGAGGTCGGGGCGGCGGCGCGGGTGCTCAGAGCGGTGGCGATACGGTGCCGCAACGCGGGGAGGCGATCGGAGTGGTCGCGCAGCAGCACCCGCAGCGACCGGCCCCCGGCGGCGGTGTCGAGCACGGCGAACAGAGTGGCGAGCTGACCGGGCGGCTCCTCGGCGAGCAGCTCCCCCGCGTCCGACACGACCAGGGTGAGCGGGCCGGCGTCCAGCCGGTCGGCCAGCACGTCGGCGAGCGCGTCCCAGTTGCGGCCGAAGTAGTCGGGCAGGGTGAGGGCCGCGGCCAGCGCGTCGAAGAGGCCGGCGCGGGTACGGGCCGCCGCCCCGTCGAGGGCGACCCCGGCCGGGTGGTCCGACGGCGCGGTGTCGAACGTGAGCCACGCCGGTGGGTGCGGCTGGGTTGGCGCCATCCGTGCCTCCTCACGGTCGCGGGTCGGGGGCACGGCCAGCGACCTGTTGCTGGCGCTGATGGGCCGGATCAGCTTCGACGCGC
>NZ_JBEYER010000050.1:0-56580 GCF_040634005.1 Micromonospora sp. NPDC007271 | reverse complement strand
GCACAGATGCTGGAGACGCTGTCGGAGGACTTCGTCCGCACCGCCCGGGCGAAGGTGATGATTCGCTCGCTGGCGCTCACTCATTCCGCCACCTCGCTCCGCTCGGCGTCGCCATGAGGCTCACCAGCGCTGTGCTCGCTCATGCCGCCACCTCGTTCAACGCGTCCCCGGCAAGGCTACGGAGCCGGGCCAGGGCCCGGGACTGGGCCATCCGCACGGCGGCCGGGGACATCCCGACGATCGCCCCCACCTCTTCGGCCGACAGGCCCACCGCGACCCGCAGCAGGACGATCTCCCGCTGCACGTCGGGCAGCCGGTTCAGCAACGCCGACAGCCGGCGCGCGAGGTCGGTCGCGACCGCTTGCGCCTCCGGCCCGGGGGCCCCGTCGGGCTCCTCCAGCGGGGTGTCGGTCGGGGTGACGGCGGAATCCCGGATGGCGGCGCGTTGGGCGTCGGCCACCTTGTGCGCGGCGATGCCGTACACGAACGCGGCGAACGGGACTCCCTGGTCCTGGTACCGCGGCAGGGCCCGCAGGACGGCCAGGCACACCTCCTGGGCGACGTCGTCGGCCGTGGTGTACGCCCCGCCGACCCGGCCGAGCCGCCCGCGGCAGTAGCGGACCAGGCCCGGGCGTACGTCGGTGAGCAGCTCCGCCATCGCGGCCCGGTCACCGCGGGCGGCCCGACGGACCAGCTCTGGACTGACTGCTCGAATCATGGGGTTGTGAGGCACCTTCGTTACCGACGAGTTAACGGCACGGTACTGAAGGCGGCCGGTTTCCGCACCTCCCATCGTAGGTAGGGAGTGACGCCGGACGAAGCCGAAATGTTTCTGTTGCGACCCGGGCCCGCCTCGCGATGTCTCTGTCAGGACAGGTGACGGGAGGGGTCGATGGGCGTCGAGGTGGCCGTGCGGGGACTGACGAAGTCCTTCGGTGGCCAGCCTGTCTGGTCGGACGTCACCCTGACCCTGCCGGCGGGCGAGATATCCGTCCTGCTGGGACCGTCCGGCACGGGCAAGTCGGTGTTCCTCAAGACCCTGGTCGGCCTGCTGCGGCCGGATCGGGGCGACATCTGGATCGAGGGGCGGAACCTGCCCCGGCTGTCGGAACGGGCGCTGTACGAGGTGCGCAAGCTGTTCGGCGTGCTGTTCCAGGACGGCGCCCTGTTCGGCTCGATGAACATCTACGACAACGTGGCGTTCCCGCTGCGCGAGCACACCCGCAAGACCGAGTCGCAGATCCGTGCCGTGGTCAACGAGAAGCTGGAGATGGTGGGGCTGGTCGGCGCGGAGAAGAAGCTGCCCGGCGAGATCTCCGGCGGCATGCGCAAGCGGGCCGGCCTGGCCCGGGCGCTGGTGCTCGACCCGCAGATCATCCTCTTCGACGAGCCGGACTCCGGGCTGGACCCGGTCCGCACCGCCTACCTCAACCAGCTCATCATCGACCTCAACCAGCGGACCGAGGCGACGTTCCTGATCGTCACCCACGACATCAACACCGCGCGGACGGTGCCGGACAACATCGGTCTGATCTACCACGGCCACCTGGCCATGTTCGGCCCCCGGGAGATGCTGCTGTCCAGCACCGAGCCGGTGGTCCGGCAGTTCCTCAACGCCCAGCGGATCGGCCCGATCGGCATGGCCGAGGAGAAGGACGCCGAGGAACTGGAGGCCGAGGCGCAGGCCGGGGTGGAACTGCCACCGCTGCCGCCCATTCCGCTGCAACTGCCCCCGTCCGACGGAATGCCCCGGCGGGCCGAGCGGCCACCTGGACAGTGGTGCCGCGAGCACGGTGTCACCCCACCCCCCGGATCCTTCGACGGTCGCTGGGCCGAGGCGAGACCTACCATCGACCTGGGGCTGGATCTCGCCACCGGCGACCGCCACCGGCGGGAGGTGACCGGATGAGTGCCCCCGTGACCGCCGTACGCGGCACCGGCGAGTTCTTCGCGTTCTGCCTGGACACGCTGCGGGGCCTCGGCCGCCGGCCGGTGCAGGTCCGGGAGTTCGTGCAGCAGGCCTGGTTCATCAGCTCGGTGTCGATCCTGCCCGCCGCGCTGGTGTCGATCCCGTTCGGCGCGGTCATCGCCCTCCAGCTCGGCTCACTGGTCCGCCAGCTCGGCGCGCAGTCGTTCACCGGCGCCGCGTCGGTGCTCGCCGTGGTCCGTGAGGCCGGCCCGATCGTCACCGCGCTGATCATCGCCGGCGCGGGCGGCTCGGCGATCTGCGCCGACCTGGGCGCCCGGAAGATCCGCGAGGAGCTGGACGCCATGCAGGTGCTCGGCATCGACCCGATCCACCGTCTGGTGGTGCCCCGGGTGCTCGCCTCGATGCTGGTCGCCGTCCTGCTCAACGGGCTGGTCAGCGTCGTCGGCGTGACCGGCGGTTACCTGTTCAACGTCGTCCTGCAGGGCGGCACGCCCGGGGCGTACGTGGCCAGCTTCCAGGCCCTTGGGCAACTGCCCGACCTGCTCGTCGGGGAGGTGAAGGCGCTGCTGTTCGGGGCGACCGCCGCGCTGGTCGCCTCGTACAAGGGGATGACCGCCAAGGGGGGCCCGAAGGGCGTCGGCGACGCGGTCAACCAGAGCGTCGTCATCACCTTCATGCTGCTGTTCGCGCTGAACTTCCTGGTCACGGCCGTGTACTTCCAGGTCGTACCGCAGAAGGGAAGCTGACATGGCCCTGTTGCGCCACCTGGACGACCTCGGCGGTCAGCTCGCCTTCCACCTGCGTGCCCTGGCCTGGGCGCCACGCACCCTGCGCCGCTACCGGCGCGAGGTGATCCGGCTGCTGGCCGAGGTGAGCTTCGGCACCGGCGCGCTCGCCGTGTTCGGCGGCACCGTCGGCGTCATCTGCTTCCTCACCTTCTTCACCGGCACGGAGGTGGGGCTCCAGGGCTACCAGGCGCTCGACCAGATCGGCAGCAGCGCCTTCACCGGCTTCGTCTCGGCGTACTTCAACACCCGGGAGATCTCGCCGCTGGTCGCCGCGCTGGCCCTGTCGGCCACCGTCGGTTGCGGGTTCACCGCCCAGCTCGGCGCCATGCGGATCTCCGAGGAGGTCGACGCGCTCGAGGTGATGGGCGTGCCGTCCCTGCCGTTCCTGGTCACCACCCGGATGATCGCCGGCTTCATCGCGGTCGTCCCGCTGTACGTGATCGGCCTGTTGTCCAGCTACCTGGCGACCCGTACCATCGCGGTCGGCTACTTCGGACAGTCCGCCGGCACGTACGACTACTACTTCCACCTGTTCCTGCCGCCCGGGGACGTGCTCTGGTCGTTCGGCAAGGTGCTGGTGTTCAGCGTGATCGTGGTGCTGGTGCACTGCTGGTACGGCTACACCGCCCGCGGCGGGCCGGCCGCCGTCGGCGTCGCCGTCGGGCGGGCCGTGCGGACCGCCATCGTCGCGGTCAACGTCGTCGACTTCTTCCTGTCCCTGGCCATCTGGGGCGCCACCACCACCGTCCGGATCGCGGGGTGACCATGAGACATCGGATCCTCGGCCTCGTCTTCATCGCCGTGCTGACCGCGGCGCTGACCGCCTCCGTGCTGCAGTACCGCAAGGCGTTCACCCCGGTCGACCGGGTCACCCTGCACGCCGACCGCGCCGGCCTGCAACTGTTGGAAGGGGCCGACGTCAAGGTACGCGGCGTGGTGGTCGGCGACGTCCGCTCGGTACGCAGCGCCGGCGGTGGTGCGATCATCGGCCTCGCGCTCGACCCGGCCACCACCGACCGGATCCCCGCCGACGTGACCGCCCGGCTGCTGCCCAAGACCCTCTTCGGCGAGCGGTACGTCGAACTCGTCCCGCCACCGACCAGCACGGCCGGGCCGATCCGCGACGGCGCGGTCATCGACCAGGATCGCAGCCGCACGGCCGTCGAGCTGGAACGCGTCCTCGACCAGGCGCTGCCGCTGCTGCAGTCCATCCGCCCCGACCAGCTCGCCGCCACCCTCGGCGCGATCGCCACCGCCCTGGAGGGACGCGGGGACCAGCTCGGCGCGAACCTGACCCGGCTCGACGCGTACCTGCGGCAGCTCAACCCGGAACTGCCCACCATCGCCGAGGACGTCCGCAAGCTCGCCGTCGTGCTCGACAGCTACGACGCCGCGCTGCCCGACCTGCTGGCGCTGCTGCGTGACGTCACCGTCACCGCCCGCACGGTCAGCGACCAGCGCACCCAGCTCGCCGCGTTCCTCGCCGACACCACCGACACCGCCGACACCGCCCGCGGTTTCCTCGACCGGCACGGCGACCAGCTCATCCGCCTCGGCCAGGTCAGCCGCCCGGTGCTGGAACTGCTCGCCGCCTACGCCCCCGAGTACCCGTGCCTGGTCAACGGGCTGGTCACCCTGCAACCCCGGGTCGAGGAGGTCTTCGCCGGCGGCCGGATGCACATCACCCTGGAGGTCACCCGCGACGGCGGACCGTACGAGAAGGGCCGCGACGAGCCGGCCTACGCCGCCCACGACGGCCCGAACTGCCGGCACCTGTCGGACCCGCCGGTTCCCGCCCCCGAGGTAGCGGTCGCCGACGGCTACGACTACGGCGGTAAACGGACCCGCCCGCTGCTGCCCGTCGGACTGCCCGCCGCACCCGGTGCCGCCGCCCCCGCCGGCTCCCCGACCATGGGCCAGGCCGGCACGGCCGAGGAGCGGGCCCTGGTCAAACCCCTTGTCGGCGGGCTCACCGGCACACCCCCGGCCGAGGTGCCGGACATCGCGGTGCTGCTGTGGGGGCCGCTGCTGCGTGGCGCGGTGGTGAACGCCCGATGACCAGGACGACGCCCGCGCTGATCAAGCTGGTGATCTTCGCCGTGGTGACACTGCTGGCCACCGCGATGCTCGCCCAGACCCTCGGCGCGTTCCCGCCCGACGGGGTCACCTACCGGGCTCGGTTCACCGACGTCACCGGGCTGCTGGCCGGCGACGACGTGCGTATCGCCGGGGTACGGGTCGGCAAGGTCAGCGACATCGCCGTGGTGGACGGCAGCGTCGCCGAGGTCGCCTTCACCGTCGACCGGGACGTGCCGCTGGCCACCAGCGCCCGGGCCGCCATCCGCTACCGCAACCTCGTCGGGCAGCGCTACCTGGCGCTGAGCGAGGGCCCCGGGGACGGCCGGCCGCTGCGGGCCGACGGCCTGATCCCACTCACCCAGACGAAACCGGCGCTGGACCTGACCGTGCTGTTCAACGGCTTCCGGCCGCTGTTCACCGCGCTCAACCCCGACGACGTCAACAAGCTCGCGTACGAGATCATCCAGGTGCTGCAGGGGGAGGGCGGCACCGTGGCCAGCCTGCTGCGCCGCACCGCCTCGCTGACCAACACCCTCGCCGACCGGGACGCCGTGATCGGCCGGGTCGTCAGCAACCTCAACGACGTCCTGTCCACCCTGGCCGCCCACGACCAGCAGCTCGACCAGAGCGTCACCCAGCTCCAGCAGTTCGTCTCCGGCCTGTCCGCCGACCGCGCCGCCATCGGCGAGGCGCTGGTCAACCTGGCCGACCTGACCGACACCACCGCCGGGCTGCTGCGCCAGACCCGGCCGCCGCTCGCCGCCGACGTGCGCGCTCTCGACGACCTGGCCGGCACCCTGGACCGCAACGCGGGCGTCATCGACGCCACCCTGGGCCGGCTGCCGCAGCGCTACGAGTCGCTGACCCGGGTCGCCTCCTACGGCTCCTGGTTCAACTTCTACCTCTGCGACTTCGACGGCCGGCTGGCCGTCGCCGGCCACGCGCCGCTGACCACGCCGGCTGTCAGCGCCACCGCCGCCCGCTGCGCCACCGGAGGAAGCCAGTGAAACCCTTCCGCGAACGCAACCCCGTCGTCGTCGGCACGGTCGGGCTGGCCGTCATCGTCGCCGCCCTGCTCGGCGCCTTCCAGCTCGACCGGCTCGCCGCGCTCACCGGCCGCGCCTACCAGGCGGCGTTCCACGACGCCAGCGGCCTCGCCACCGGCAACGAGGTCCGGGTGGCCGGCGTCCGGGTCGGCGTGGTCACCGCCGTGGAGCTCGCCCACGAGCCCCAGCCGTACGTGCGGGTCCGCTTCCGGGTCGACGACGACGGCGTACGCCTCGGCCGCGACACCGGCGCCACCATCCGGATCAAGACGGTGCTCGGCCAGAAGTACCTCGCCCTGTCCCCGGCCGGACCCGGCCGGCTGCCCGAGCACGCCCAGATCCCGCTCGACCGCACCGCCGCCCCGTTCGACGTCGTGCAGGCCGTCACCGGGCTCGCCGACACCCTCGACAAGGTCGACACCGACCAGCTCGCGCAGGCGTTCACCACCCTGTCGGACACCTTCGCCGACACCCCGGCCAGCGTCGGCACCTCGCTGGCCGGGCTGTCCCGGCTGTCCCGCACCGTCGCCGACCGCGACGCCGAGCTGCGCACCCTGCTGGCCCGCGCCCGGGACGTCACCGGCGTGCTCGCCCAACGCGACGAGGAGTTCCGCAAGCTGGTCACCGACGGGGAGAAGCTGCTCACCGAGGTCAAGCGCCGCCGGGATGCCATCCACCAGCTGCTCGTCGGCACGGACCAGCTCGCCACCCAGCTGTCCGGGCTGGTCGCCGACAACCGCACCCAGCTCGAACCGGCCCTGCGCAAGCTGCGCGACGTGGTCGCCGTCCTGCAACGCAACCGCGACGACCTGGAGCAGACCATCAAACGGATGGGACCGTTCGTCACCGCGTTCGCCAACGTGGTCGGCAACGGCCGCTGGTTCGACTCGTACGTGGACGGTCTGCTCCAGCCGTACCTGCCCACCACGGGAGGACGCTGATGTCCGGTCCGGTCCAGCGCTGGCGGCGCCCGCTCGCCGCGGCCACCGTCCTGCTCACCGCCCTCGCCGTCGGCGCGGTGGTGTGGCGGCACGAGACACCCCAACGGCGGGTCGTCGCCCACTTCACCCGCGCGGTCGGGGTCTATCCCGGCTCGGACGTCCGGGTGCTCGGGGTACGCGTCGGCGAGGTCGAGAAGGTCGTCCCCGAGGGGCGCAGCGTCCGGGTCGAGATGCGCTACGACCCGACGCTGCGGATCCCCGCCGCCGCCCAGGCGCTGATCGTCCCGCCCAGCGTGGTCAGTGACCGCTACGTCCAGCTCACCCCGGCGTTCACCGGTGGACCCGCGCTCGCCGACGGCGCCGACATCCCGGTCGGGCGGACCGCCGCGCCGATGGAGATCGACGACATCTACCAGGCGCTCGACGAGTTCAACCGCGCCCTCGGCCCGCAGGGCGCCAACGCCGACGGTGCCCTGTCCGACCTGGTCGCCACCGGGCGGGCCAATCTGGAGGGCAACGGCCAGAACCTGCACGACGCCCTCGACGGACTGTCCCGCGCGCTGACCACCCTCTCCGACGGGCGCGGCGACCTGTTCACGACGGTGGCCAACCTGCAACGCTTCACCACCACCCTGGCCGAGAGCGACCAGCAGGTCCGCCGCTTCAACCAGCAGCTCGCCGACGTCGCCGAGCAGCTCGCGGGGGAGAAGGAGGAACTCGCCGCCGCCCTGCGCAACCTCGCCGCCGCGCTGGCCGACGTCACCGCCTTCGTCCGGCAGAACCGGGCCGCCCTCACCAGCAACGTCACCGCGCTGGCCGACATCACCCGCGTCCTGGTCCGCCAGCAGCAGGCCGTCATCCAGATCCTGGACGTCGCGCCGCTGGCGCTGAGCAACCTCAACCTCGCCTACAATCCCCGCTCGGGCACTCTCGACACCCGCGACAACCCGCTCGGGCCGTACGACCCGGCCGCCTTCGTCTGCTCGCTGCTGGTGGACCAGCTGCCTCTCGCCGAGGTGCCGGCGAAGTGCACCGCCCTCGCGCAGACCCTGCACGCCCGCGACCTGCCCCTGACCGACCAGCTGCGCAAGCTGCTCAAGCTGCCGCCCGGCGCCCCGGCGACCGGCGGGTCCCCACCGGGCTCCATCAGCTCGCCCGGTGCGCCGATCCCCGCCGAGGCGCCGGGCGGCCTCCTGCCCGCCACGACGAGCGATCCCACGCTCGGCGGCATCCTCCGGGGGCCGGCGTGAGCGAGCGTCAGCGAGCGAATCATCAACGCAGCCCCGTGGTGCCTCAACGCCGGCGCCGAGCGAAGCCAGGTGGCGGCATGACTGCCCGGCTGCGGCTGCTGGCCGGCGCGCTCGCGGTGGCGCTGCTGCCCGCCGGCTGCGGCCTGCCCGAGGTCGCCGACCTGCCGCTGCCCGGCGGGAAACCGGCCGGCGCCGGCTATACCGTCACCGCCGAGTTCGCCGACGTGCTCGACCTGGTGCCGCGCGCCGCTGTCAAGGTCGACGACGTCACCGTCGGCACCGTCGAGAAGATCTCCCTCGCCGGCTGGCACGCCAAGGTCCGGCTGCGCATCGACCGCGCGGTGAAGCTGCCCGCCAACGCCACCGCCGCCGTACGCCAGAGCAGCCTGCTCGGCGAGAAGTACGTCGCGGTGGCCCCGCCGCCCACCGAACCGGCCCGCGGCCGGCTCGCCGACGGCGACCTCATCCCGCTGTCCCGCACCACCCGCGGCGCGGAGGTCGAGGAGGTCCTCGCCGCCCTCGGGCTGCTGCTGAACGGCGGTGGCCTGGCCCAGCTCCGGACCATCAACGTCGAACTCGGCAAGGCCCTCGCCGGCCGCGAACCCGAGCTGCGGGACACCCTGGCCCAGCTCGACACCTTCCTCGCCGGCCTCGACCGGCAGAAGGCCGACATCGTCCGCGCCATCGACGCGCTGGACCGGCTCACCGGCCGCCTCGCCCGGCAACGGCAGGTCGTGGGTGACGCACTCGACTCCCTCGCACCCGGCCTGACCGTCCTGGCCGGGCAACGCGCGCAGCTCACCAAGGCACTCACCGCCCTCGGCCAGCTCGGCACGGTCGGCACCCGGGTGATCGAGCGCAGCCGGGAGGACACCGTGGCCTCCGTACGCGCCCTGCAACCCATTCTCGAACAGCTCGCCCGGGCCGGCGACGACCTGCCGAAGTCCCTGGACTTCATGCTGTCGTACCCGTTCCCGCCCAACGTGACCGGCGCGATCGTCGGCGACTTCGTCAACCTCTCCGTCACCGCCGACCTGGACGCCGCCAGCATCCTGGCCAACCTGCTGTCCGCCGCACCCGCCCCGGCCGGCCCGCGTACCCGGCCGAACACCCCGGCCGCGCCCCGGCCGCCCACCGCCGGCGGTGCCCCGGCCCCGCCCGGCAAGCCCGGCGGCAAGCCCGGCGGCGGCCTCCTCCCCGACCTGCCGCTGACCGGGTGCCTGCCGGACCTCGCGAAGCTCCCTGCCGTGTGGACGCCACCGAAGGAGTGCGGGCTGCCGGAGGGCTGCCAGCTGCTCAAGCCGGGCTCGGCGGTGCCCCTGGGCGGGCTGCTGCTGCCCAAGGGCGTCGTGCCGCCCGGCACCGCGTTCGCCGCCGGCACCGAACTGCCGGCCGGCACCGTGCTCACCGCCGACTGCGTGCTGCCGCTGACCGGCGCCGTCACCGGTCAGCTCGGCAGCCTGACCGACATCCTGGGCGGAGGGCTGATCCAGTGATCGGACGTACCACGAAACTGCAGGTCATCGCCTTCGTGCTGGTGAGCGTCCTCGGCATCGGCTACGTCGGGATCCGCTACGTCGGCCTCGGTGACCGGCTCCTCGGCGCGGGCTATCTGGTCCACGTCGACCTCGCCCGCGCCGGTGGCCTGTTCGCCAACGCTCCGGTCACCTACCGTGGGGTGCCCGTCGGCCGGGTCACCGCCGTCGAGTTGCGCCGCGACGGGGTCCGCGCCGACCTGCGCATCGACCGGGGCGTGCGGGTGCCCGACGACCTGCGGGCGGTGGTCACCCAACGTTCCGCCGTCGGCGAGCAGTACCTCGACCTGCGGCCCGACCGCGACGGTGGGCCGTACCTCGCCGACGGCGCGGTCATCCCGGCCGACCGGACCGGGCTTCCGCTCGCCCCGGAGACCCTGCTGGCCAACCTGGACGCCCTGGTCCGCTCGGTCGGCCCGGACGACCTGACCGTGCTGATCACCGAGCTGGGCACCGCGTTCGAGGGCAACGAGCAGGCCCTCGCCCGGATCCTCGACGCCGGCGACGCCCTGCTCGCCGACGCGGACACCCACCTGCCCGAGACGCTGGCGCTGATCCGCGACGGGCGGACCGTGCTGACCACCCAGGCGGAGTCCGCCGAGGCGCTGCGCCGCTGGTCGGCCGGCCTGGCCCAGCTCGCCGCCACGGTCCGCGCCGCCGATCCGGACCTGCGACGGCTGCTGGCCGCCGGGCCCCCGGCCGGCGCCGAGCTGCGGGCGCTGCTGCGCGGCCTGGACCCGGACATCGGGGCCCTGATCGGCAACCTGGTGACCGTCAACGGCATCGCCGCCCGGCGACTGCCCGGCATCGAGCAGTTGCTGGTGACGTATCCGGTCGTGGTGGCCGGCGGGTTCACCGTCACCCCGGGCGACGGCACCGCGCATCTCGGCCTGGTGGTGAACGCGAACGACCCGCAGTCCTGCGTCTACCGGGGTGGCACCACCCGGTGCGGCGCCACCGAGCGTGCGGCGGGCGCCAGCGTACGCGGGGCGCAGAACGCGCCCCGGCCGTCCGGCCGGGACCCGGCCCCGCCCCCGTCCGACGCGGGCGCCACCGCCGGCTTCGACCCGGCGACCGGCCTGGTGCTGGGCTCCGACGGCCGGCCGTTGCAGTTCGGCGGGACCGGCGGACAGTACCGGACGGCCGGTGACCAGTCCTGGAAACAGCTGCTGCTCGCCGGGGTGACCCCGTGACCGGCGTACCGGAGGAGGTGGCGGTGCCCAGCCGCAGGAACCCCACACTGAAAGTCATCAAGGGCGCCAAGGCCGGTGTCCCGAGCGCGGCGCGACGCCGCCTGGTCAACCGGCCGGTGTCCCGAGCGGCCGAGCCGATCGAGCAGGTGCTGGAACGCCTCGACCAGGAGCCCGTGGAGGATCCCACGGAGACCGGTGACCAGACCGTGGTCGGTGACCCGGCCGAGGTCGAGGATCTGCCCGAGCCGAAGCCGGCCGGCGCGAAGGGCTCGACCGGGGCGGGTGGGAAGGACGGCCGGCCCACGGCGGCCGGGCCCGGCCCGGCCGGCCGCGGCCGCGCGCTGGCCGCCCTGCTCGTCGTGCTGCTCGCCGCCGCGCTGGCCGGTGCCGGCGTCTACGGCCACCGCTGGTACGTCGACCGGGCCACCGAGCAGGCCCGGCGGGAGGCCGTCGCCGCCGCCCGGCAGGCCGCCGTCAACTTCGTGTCGGTCAGCGCCGCCAGCGTCGACCGGGACCTGCAGCGGATCACGGCCGGCGCGACCGGCGACTTCAAGGACGAGTTCACCCGCGGCCAGGGGCAGGTACGCGCGCTCGTGGTGGAGAACAAGGTCCAGTCGCAGGGCACCGTGCTGCGCGCCGGGCTGGTCTCCGGGGACCGCCGGCACGCGGTCGTGCTGGTGGCGGTCGACGCCACGGTGAAGAACGTGAAGGCACCCGACGGGCGCCCGTCGCACTACCGGATCCAGCTCGACCTGGTTCGCGACAAGGACTCGGGCGACTGGCTGGTGTCCAAGCTCCAGTTCGTCGGCTGACCTGAAAGGAGGAGACCTCGATGCGTGTCCCGACCGTCCTGCGCCGCCCGCCGCGGCTGCGCCCGGTGCCCGCCCTGGTCGTCGCGATCGTCCTGGCCGCGGCCGTGGCCCTCGCCGGCTGGTACGCCGACCGCCGCGCCGGCCAGCGCGAGCAGGCCGTACGCCAGGCGCTGGCCACGGCGCCCGCCGCCGCCAAGGCCCTCTTCTCGTACGACTACCGCACCTTCGACGACAGCGTCGCCAACGGCCGCACCTTCGCCACCGGGGGGTTCGCCGACGAGTACGCGCAGACCACCACCGCGCTCAGGCAGACCGCCACGAAGCAGCAGGCGGTGGTGCTCGCCGAGGTCTCCGCCACCGGCGTGATCAGCGCCGACACCGACCGGGTCGAACTGCTGCTCTACCTCAACCAGTACCGGCGCAACGTGACCACGGCGGGGGAGAAGGTCGACCAGAACCGGGTCGTGCTCACCATGGTCCCCGTCGACGGGGAATGGAAGGTCGTGAAGGCCACCGCGATCTGACCGGCGGCGGGACGAGCGCGAGGCGGTGGGGCGGATCCGAGCCGGTGGTTGACGGCCGTCGGACCCGACACTAGCGTCGGGCGACCAAAGGAAAGCCCTTTTCCTCCAGCGAAGGTGGCCGATGATCGGACCCGGACTCAGGGCTGGTTCCAGCCAGCATCAGCCCGACGGAAGCCAGCCCGCCCGTCCGGTCCTCGACGACGGCGCGTCGATGACTGCGTCGGGCGATCGAGCGGAGTCCGTCGGACCGCTCCCTGGTGGGGTCGGCGTCTCCCGGCTCTGCGTTTACGACACCGTCGCCCCCGACGGCGAGGTCGGCGGCACGCCGCACCTGCACCTGTGTTGCGCAGAGGCGTATGTGGTGACGGCCGGATCGGGACGCGTGCAGACCCTGACACTCTCCGGGTATCGGGAGACCCCGCTGCGCCCCGGTGCCCTCGTCTGGTTTGCTCCCGGCACGATCCATCGGCTGGTCAACGACGGCGGGCTGGAGATCATCGTTCTCATGCAGAACAGTGGTCTGCCGGAGGCGGGCGACGCGGTGTTGACACTGCCGCCGGACCTGCTGACCGACCCGGCGACGTACGCGGCCGCCGTGGCACTGCCTGGCGGGGGCGCGCCCGGTACCGACCTGGCCGCCGCGTACGGCCGGCGTGACCTCGCCGTACGCGGCTTCGAGCTGCTACGGGCCGCAGCAGTGGCTGGCGATCTCACCCCGCTGCGCCAGTTCCACGCCGCAGCGATCGGCCTCGTTCAGCCACATCTGGAAAGCTGGCGGCAGCGATGGCGCGATGGCGCCCTACGGGCAGCCGATGAGACCCGACAGCAGCTTGACGCGCTCGCCCGCGGCGAGGCGCCGCACTTCGTCGAGGCGGAGGTCTACCAGATCGCCGAGCCGCGCGATCGTGGCCGGCGAGGCATGTGCGGTCAGCTTGACACCTATCCGGTCAGCTGACGTGGGGGCCGACCGTTACTCGTCGTGACATGCCTGCACCCGGCCACGGTGGGGCGTAGGTAGATACTCATCGTGCCCCTTGACTGTGAGGTGGACGCCTCCTAGCATCCCATCAACGTTCTTAGAAAGCGCTTTCAATCGATGTTTTTGGAAAGCGCTTTCACGAGATTTCCCAGGTGAAAGAGCCGACGACCTCAACAGGGAGGGGATCCGCATGACGTGGCGATCCCGCCACACGTTCCTGTCCACCATGCTCGCAGCCGTCTTGGCGGTGACCGCGCTGGCTGCGCCGTCGGGTGCGGCTGCGAGCCTGGACGATCGGCGACCCGAACAGGGGCGGTACTACACCGGTGACTTCAAGATCAGCCTCAATCTCTACAGCTTCAACGTCAACATGCAGGCGTGGCTGAAGAATCGGAAGACAGCCCCACCGATCGACACCCTGCAGGCGATCAGGTTCGCGAAGGAGGCCGGCTTCGACGCGGTCGACGTCACCTCCTACTACATCCCGGGCTTCGACTTCTACGAGATGCCCACCAAGCCGCGCGACGAAATCATGGACTACGCCCGGCAGATCAGGTCGCTGTGCGAGGAACTGGACATCGAGATCAGCGGCACCGGCGCGTCGAACGACTTCGCCAGCGCCGACCCGGCCAGGCGAGCCCTCGACCTTGAGCGGGTGAAGTTCTGGATCGACGTCGCCGCCGAGATGGGCGCACCTGTCATGCGCGTGTTCTCCGGCGTCGTTCCTGACGACATCGACCAGTTGGGTTGGACCGGCGTCGCACAGCAGCGCGTCGTGCCCGCGCTGCAGGAACTGGCCGACTACGGCGCCGCGCGGGGCGTCGACCTCGGCCTGCAGAACCACGGTGACATGACCGCGACCGCCGAACAGACCATCCAGATCCTGCAATGGGTGAACCGGCCGAACATCGGAATCATCGACGACACCGGCTACTTCCGTCCGTTCGGCAGCACAACGGGGCTGGGCTACAACTGGTACGGCGACATAGCCAAGGTGCTGCCGTACACCAACAACTTCCAGCTGAAGAAGAAGCCGGCCGGGGCGGAGACCGACGGGCTCATGGACCTGGAGCGGGTCTTCACCGACCTCCGGCTGAGCAGCTACCGCGGTTACATTCCGCTGGAGTTGCTGTGGGTCAGGGGCGAACCAGGCTATCCACGAGACCTCGATGAGCCGCCGTTCGCGCAGATCGAGGAGTTCCTCACCCAGGTCAAGACAGCGATGCACGCCACACAGACCCAACCGTTCGACGCTGTCCACACCGCGCTCGACGCGCTCCGGCAATCCGGAGACCTGCAGGAGCCGGCGTACGCCATGCTGACGAACACGACTCGACAGGCGGAGCATCAGTTCGGGTCGGGGCACGCCAGGCAGTCCATCAAGTCGCTGGAGGACTTCCTCCGGCGTCTCGACTCGGCAGCCTCGCTCGGTCAGGCCTCCCCGAACGCCCAGCAGGAGCTGACTCGCCGCGTGACCGCCCTGCACGATTCGTTCGTCGACGTGTTCGCCTGATCCTGCCAGCAAGGAAGACCCGCCTGACCGCGCGGCGGGTCTTCCCGCTGGTCACCGTGGCGGTGCTCGCCGTGGCTGTCGAGGGTTTCCCCGGCGCGTGCCCAGGGTAGGTCCTCACGGGACCGACCTGAACACATCCGTGGAGGCCCTTCGATGAGAGACAACTTCGGCAACGCGGTGGGCGACGCGTTCCGCTCGGTGATGCTGTTCCTGCCCAAGGCGGTCGCCTTCGTCGCGATCCTGGTGGTCGGCTGGCTGGTCGCCAAGGCCGTGCTGAGGATCGTGGACAGGGTCCTGGAGCGGGTGCACTTCGACCGGGCCGTCGAGCGCGGGGGCATCAAGACCGCCCTGGCCCGTTCGAAGTACGACGCCAGCGACCTCGTCGCCAAGCTGGCCTACTACGGCGTGCTGCTGGTGACCCTCCAGCTGGCGTTCGGCATCTGGGGCCCGAACCCGATCTCGGACCTGATCCACGGCGTGGTGGCCTGGCTGCCCCGGGCGTTCGTCGCCATCGTGATCGTGGTGGTGGCCGCGGCCATCGCCAAGGCCGTCAGGGACATCATCGCCGGCGCGCTCGGCGGCCTCTCCTACGGCCGGGTGCTGGCGAACATCGCCTCGGTGTTCATCCTGGGCCTGGGCGTCATCGCCGCGCTCAACCAGATCGGCGTGGCCACCACGGTGACCACCCCGGTGCTGATCGCCGTCCTCGCCACGATCGGCGGCATCCTGGTCGTCGGGGTCGGTGGCGGTCTGGTCCGTCCGATGCAGAGCCGCTGGGAGAACTGGCTCGCCCGCGCCGAGGAGGAGCGCCGGACCATCGCCGAGCACGCCCGCGCGTACCAGGCCGGGCGGCGGGACGCCGAGGCCCGGCTGGGCCAGCCGGTCGACCCGTACGGTGCGGCGGAGCACACTCAGCCGGTGCCGCCGTACGCCGACCCGGAGCGCACCCAGCCGACCACGCCCCGGCAGCCGACCGCCCAGCCGGCGGCGGACAACGAGGCCACGATGGTCATCCCGCAGGCGGACGTGGAGAAGTTCCGCCGCTGAGCGCCGGCGTCGCGGCCGGGGGTGGGACCCGATCGGGTCCCACCCCCGGTTCGCGTCCAGGGAACCAAGGGCATTGACTGATCCCTATATGTGGGTGCGATCATCTGGCGTAGCGGGCGGCGTCCGTCACGAGCCGCCGCCGCGACCGCAGAGGAGCCCGAATGCGTCCACGTTCCCTCCGGCTTGCCGTGCTGTCCCTGGGCCTGGCGGCAACCACCCTCATCGCCTCGACGGCGACACCCGCCCAGGCCAGCCCGGACGACGCACGGCCGGCCGCCCCGTCCGGCGTCGGTCCCGTCTTCTCGGCCACCGACCGGGTGGCCCGCGAGGTGGCCGGTGCGCTCGCCGATCCCGCCACCCGTGACCGGGTCGTCTCGGCCGTCACCGCCGGGCGGGTGGACCTGCTCGCGGCCGGACTCGACGCGCGGACCGAGCGCACCGCCCGGTCGGTCAACCGGACGGTGCTGGCGGCGAAGGGGCTGCCGGAGGCCACCGGCTCGGTGCTGCGACTCCGGCTCGGGCACGACGGCATGCTGGCCGCGTTGAACCGGGACGAGATCCCGCTCGTGGCGGCGGCGCCGACCGACGACGTGTTGACCGGCGTGGTCGCCTACGGCCCCGCCGGAGGGCGCGTTCTGCTCGATCCCGTCCGGCTGCCCACCCGTCCCGTGCTGGTGGTCGAGGTCGACGTGCGCACGGCGATGGAGTGGGGCCTGGCGCAGGTCCGGCAGGAGCTGAGCGCCCGGGGCCTGGCGCCCGCCCGGAACACCGTGACGGCACAGGCCGGCTACTGGGCCACCAAGGTCAACGCCATCCGGCTGAACGACGACAAGGAGCCGTGGGCCAAGGGCGCCGCCGAGATCTTCAACGTCGTCGGCGGCTTCGGACTCGACGGCAAGCCCACGGTCAACATCGTGGAGATGCCGTACCTCGACAACGACGGCACGGTCTACTACCCCAACCAACTGCTGGTCCACTACAACAACTACAAGTACAACCTGGCCGACGTGGTGATGTGGGAGGACGACGGCGACACCAACTACCGGGACCTGGCCAAGGCGCTGATCACCGCCCTGCTGACCGTCGTGGACCACGGCACGTACACCCCGCTGGTCAACGCGATCATCGATGCCATGCCGGCCAGTTGGTGGACCGACGACCCGGACTACGTCGACTCCTGGTACACCCTCAGCACCGGCAGCTCCGGCCGACTCAACGGTGCGGCTGCCAACGGCTGGATGGACGTGGTCCCGTACTGGGTCCAGGAGTTGTGAGCAGGGCGGCCTCCCCCGTGCACGGTCACGGGGGAGGCGACACCCCCTCGCCCCGGACGGCGGGGGCGACGCGAACGGCCGATGCCGGATAGCATCGGCGCATGACCTGGCGATGTTGATCCCGCCCTAGAGGCCGCAGCCGCGGGCCGCCGCGGACGCCGTACCTCCGGTGTCCGTTCCGTCCCCGTGGGAAGGCCTCATGATCGCCACTTCCGTCCGCGTGCCCACGACCCGCCGGCTGGCGGCCACGCTCTACGGCTACGCGTTCCTCACCGACTTCATCCTGCTCTACCCGCTGTACGTGCTGCTCTTCGCCGACACCGGGCTGTCGGTCGGGCAGATCTCCTCGCTCTTCGTGATCTGGTCGGCCACCGGCGTCGTGCTGGAGGTGCCCTCGGGAGCCTGGGCCGACGCGGTGTCCCGGCGGCTGCTGCTCACCCTGGCGCCGCTGCTGCCCGCCGCCGCCTTCGCCCTCTGGGTGCTCGTCCCGTCCTACCCGGCGTTCGCCGTCGGGTTCGTCCTCTGGGGAGCGGGCGGAACCCTGCGCTCCGGGGCGCTGGAGGCGCTGGTCTTCACCGAGCTCGAACGAGTCGGCGCCGCCGACCGGTATGCCCGACTCATGGGCCGGGCGCGCACCGCGGAGGTGTTCGCCGCGGCGACCTCCGGTGCGCTGGCCGGGCCGGTCCTCGCCGCCGGCGGATTTCCGGCGGTCGGCGCGGCCAGCGTCGCCGGGGGTCTGCTCGCCGCCGTGGTCGCGACCCGGTTCCCCGAACACCGGCCCGCGGCGGCCGCCGGACCGGGGGCGGGCGAGCAGACCCCCGGCGTGGCCGGCAGCGCCGTACCGCCGACCGTCGCGGACGGGAGCGACGAGCCCGGCTGGCTGGACAGCCTGCGCGCCGGTCTGGCCGAGGCCCGCGCCGACCGGACGGTACGCGCGGCTCTGCTGCTCGTTCCGGCGGTGGCCGCGATCTGGGGCGGCCTCGACGAGTACACCGGCCTGCTGGCCCGGGACACCGGCGCCGCCGCGGCGACCGTGCCGCTGCTGCTGTTGCTCCTGTGGGCCGGGATGACGGTGGGCGGGCTGCTCGCCCCGGCGGGGGAGCGGCTGACCACCGGCGGCTACGCCGCCCTGTTGGTGCTCGCCGCGTCGGCGCTGGCGGCGGGCGCTCTGGTCGGCCGCCCGGCGGGTTTCGTGCTGCTCGCGGTGGCGTTCGCCGCGTTCCAGCTCGCCACCGTGCTCGCCGACGTGCGGCTGCAGGCCCGGATCACCGGGCCGGCCCGGGCCACGGTGACCTCGGTGGCGGGAATGGCCACCGACCTCACCATCATCGTGTTCTACGCCGGCTACGGCGTCCTCGCCGGCGTGACCGGCAATCGGGTCGCCTTCGCGCTGGCCGCGCTGCCGTACCTGGCGCTGGCGGCCTGGTTGGCCGACGGCCGTGGGGCGGCCTGCCGCCGCCGGCCCGCGCGCAAATCGGTGGTTGCCGGAAAGTGAACGGCTTTCCTGGCTACCGTGTGTGCGGAGGCGGTCGGCGGAAGCGGCCCGGCGGGCGGCCGGAGGGGCCGGGGCGGGGTGGCGGGGCCGAGGAGGGCCGATCTCGGGAGGCGATTCCGGTGACGATGGAAGCAGAGCGCGTTCTGCGCGACGAGGAGATCACCCGGCTGGGCGAAGTCGCCGCCCAACTGCGGGTGGACGCGATCCGCTGCAGCACCAGGGCCGGCTCCGGCCACCCGACCTCGAGTCTCTCCGCCGCCGACCTGATGGCGGTGCTGATCTCCCGGCACCTGCGCTACGACTGGGTGAACCCGCCCAACCGCGCCAACGACCATCTGATCTTCTCCAAGGGTCACGCCTCCCCGCTGTTGTACGCGGTCCTCAAAGCGGTCGGCGTGGTCAGCGAACAGGAGCTGATGGAGACCTACCGCCAGCTCGGGTCGCGCCTGCAGGGGCACCCCACACCGGCGCTGCCCTGGGTCGACGTCGCCACCGGCTCGCTCGGCCAGGGACTGCCGGTCGGGGTCGGGATCGCGCTCGCCGGGCAGTATCTCGATCACCTGCCGTTCCACGTCTGGGTGCTGTGCGGCGACAGCGAGATGGCCGAGGGCTCCATCTGGGAGGCCCTGGACAAGGCCGGCCACTACGGGCTGCGGAACCTCACCGCGATCGTCGACGTGAACCGGTTGGGGCAGCGCGGGCCGACCGAGCTGGAGTGGGACCTGGACACCTACCGGCGGCGGGTCGAGGCGTTCGGCTGCCACCCGATCGTGGTGGACGGGCACGACCTGGCGGCGATCGACGACGCCTTCGGCCGGGCCCGGCAGGCGACAGGCCCGACCGTGGTGCTCGCCCGCACGATCAAGGGCAAGGGGGTGCCCGACGTCGAGAACCAGCCGGGGTGGCACGGCAAGCCGCTGAAGCACGACATGGCCGAGCGGGCCGTCCAGGCGCTCGGCGGCGTCCGGCAGATCCGCGTCGCCGGGCCGCGGCCCGAGCCGGCCCCACCCGCCGAGGCCCCCGCCGCGCAGCCGCCCGAGCTGCCCCGGTACGAGAAGGGGGCGACGGTCGCCACCCGGAACGCGTACGGTGACGCGCTGCGCGCCCTCGGCTCGCGGCCGGACGTGATCGCGCTGGACGGCGAGGTCAGCGACTCCACGCGCGCCGACAAGTTCGGCGAGGCGTACCCCGACCGGTTCTTCGAGATGTTCATCTCGGAACAGCAGTTGGTCGCCGCCGCGGTCGGGTTGCAGGTGCGTGGGTACCGGCCGTTCGCCGCGACCTTCGCGGCGTTCCTCTCCCGCGCCTACGACTTCATCCGCATGGCCGCCATCTCCCGGGCCGACATCGCCCTGTCCGGCTCGCACGCCGGGGTGGAGATCGGGGCGGACGGGCCCTCGCAGATGGGATTGGAGGACCTGGCCGCGCTGCGGGCCGTGCAGGGGTCGACGGTCCTCTATCCGAGCGATGCCGTGTCCTGCGCCGCCCTGGTCGCCGAGATGGCCGACCGAAAGGGCATCGTCTACCTGCGCACCACGCGGGGCAAGTACCCGGTGCTCTACGACAACGGGGACGACTTCCCGATCGGCGGCAGCAAACTGGTGCGCGGCGGGAAGAACGACGACGTGGCGCTCATCGGCGCCGGGGTGACCGTGCACAACTGCCTCGCCGCCGCCGACGAGCTGGCCCGCGAGGGGATCACCGCCCGGGTCATCGACCTCTACTCGGTCAAGCCGCTGGATCGGCAGCGGCTGCTCGACGCCGTGCGGGACACCGGCGGCCGACTGGTGGTGGTCGAGGACCACTACCCGGAGGGCGGGCTGGGCTCGGCCGTGCTCGAGTCCCTGGCCGACCTGGCCGAGCCCGTGCGGGTCAAGCACCTGGCGGTGCACGGGCTGCCCACCTCCGGCACGTCCGCCCAGCTCATGGACCAGGCCGGGATCGGGGTGCACGCCATCGTCTCGGCGGCACGCACCCTGGCCTGACCATTGCCCGATGCGGGCCTGCCCGGCCGGCCTGGTGATTCCGCGGCTGCCCCGGCCCGGCCGGTGTCCGCCAGCCCCGGCCCGTCGGCCCGTGGCCTGCCGGGCGATCTGCCCCGGGCGGCTGGCACCCCCTGTTGGCGCGGCCCGCGGACCTCGATCAGGCAAGCGCGGGCGAGGGGACGCAGCGGCGCGCATCCAGCAGGTCGATACGGGTCGCCATGAACAGGTCCAGGCCTGTTGCCCGCCATCCGGCGGCGAGCAGCGGGCGGACAGCCGGGTGCGGTGCCGGCAGGCACACCTGCGCCTGTCCGGCCACGCCCGCGAGCGCGGCGAGGGCCGCCAGGACGCTGCCGCCGGCCTGGTCGTCCGTGACACCGGGCGCCGAGGCCAGGTGGACCAGGCCGAAGCCGTCGCCCTCGCCGGCCGCGACGCCGGCGGCGACCGGCTGGCCGTCGAGGGCCGCGACCAGCGTCGTCCCGTTCGGCCGCCGGGCCCAGGCGTGCTGGTCGGCGCTGCGGTCGGCACCCGTCCAGCCCGCCTCGAACCTGCTGACCGCCTCCGGTGACGACGGCGCCACGGTCCAGCCGGCGGGCGAGCGTACGGCACGGAGGTCGCCGGTCAGGTACAACAGCGGCCACCAGGCGTCCAGACCGACGCTCGTGTACAGCGGCAGCGCGTGCGGGTGCTGGCTGCTGAACGTCATCCGCGGCGCAGCCCGCTCGGGCCACAGCTCGGCGAGGAGTGCCCGGCCGCAGCCGCGACCGTGCTGCGCCGGGTCGACGAACAGGTCGCACAGCATCGACGTCACGCCGCCATGGCCGGCGATGCCGCGGGTCGCCCCGAAGCCGATGATCCGGTCGTCATCGCTCGCGACGGCGACCCGCCCGTAGCGCAGCAGATGCCCCACGTAGGCGGGGTCCGCGCCGGTCCACTCGCCTCGCTGGCCCGCGGCCTCGGCGACGCGCGCGATGTTCTCGAGGTCGCCGGCCGTGGCGGCCCGAACCATCAGGCCGCGTCCGCAGGTGCGATCCGTCGTCATCCGCCCCGTCCCGTCCGTCCGATCCGCGGCACCGTGCGACTGTGCTGTAGTGCCGATCCCGTTGCGTTGTCCCCGCTCGTCCTACTGATTCGTCGTCCGCGGGGCTGCGCCGCGACGGTTAGCGTAGCCATCCAGCCCCTTGACTGCGCCTGCGGTCCTTCGTACCGTCCACGCAACGGTCCTCAGGAGGAGCTCATGACGCTTCGTACGCCCGCGGTGTCGGCGCTGATGGCCGCCGCTCTCGTCGCCGGCCCGACCCTGGCGGATCCGGCGACCGCGGCGCCGGGCTCGACGGTGGGTGCCGACTCGCTCGGCGACCCCTACTTCCCGCGACAGGGAAACGGCGGGTTCGACGTCCGGCACTACGACATCGCCTTCGCCTACGATCCCGGCAGCCGACAGATGACCGCCACCGCCACCCTCACCGCGGTGGCGACCCAGGACCTCAGCCGCTTCAGTCTCGACTTCATGGGCCCGACGGTGAGTGCGGTGACCGTCGACGCGGTTGCGGCAGCCTTCTCGCGCGACGACGACAAGCTGTTCGTCACACCGAAGAGCGTGCTCAGGAACGGCCGTACCTTCACCGTCGCGGTCTCCTACGCCGGTGAACCCGGACCGATGTACGACCCCGACGGGTCCATCGAAGGCTGGGTGCCCACGGACGACGGCGCGTTCGTCGTCGGCGAGCCGCAGGGCTCCGCGAGGTGGTTCCCGGGCAACAACCATCCGACCGACAAGGCCACCTTCACCTTCCGCGCGACCGTCCCGGACGGAACGACCGCGGTGGGCAACGGCACGCTCGTCTCCCAGTCCACCCGCAGCGGCTGGACCACGTTCGTGTGGGAGTCCCGCGAACCGATGGCCACCTATCTGGCCACCGTGACGATCGGGAAGTTCATCATCAGCGAGTCCACGACACCCGGCAACATCCCCGTCTACACCGCGGTGGACCCGCGGCTGGCGAAGCGGGCGGCGCCGATGCTCGCCGAGATCCCCGACATCGTCGACTACTTCAGCTCGGTGTTCGGCCCGTACCCGTTCTCCTCCACCGGCGCGATCATCGACTACGCCCCGCAGGTGGGCTACGCGTTGGAGACGCAGACCCGCCCGGTCTTCTGCGACGTGCCCAGCGACGCGATCGGCACCATTGCCCACGAGCTGGCCCACATGTGGTTCGGCGACAGCGTCTCGCTGACCCGCTGGTCGGACATCTGGCTCAACGAGGGCTTCGCCACCTACGCGGAGTGGCTGTGGAGCGAGCACACCGGCGGCCCGACCGCACAGAAGCTCTTCGAGCGCACGTACGCCCCGGACAAGAAGCCGTTCTGGGACGTCCTGCTGGCTGACCCGGGTGTCCTGGACATGTTCGATTACCCGCCGTACGACCGGGGCGCCATGACCCTGCACGCGCTGCGGGTCAAGGTCGGCGACGAGATCTTCTTCAAGATCCTCAAGGAGTGGACGAGGTCGTACCGGTTCGGTAACGCCACGTCCGCCGACTTCATCCGTCTCGCCGAGCGGGCGTCGCAGCAGAACCTGGGCTCGTTCTTCGACGCCTGGCTCTACCGCACCGGCAAGCCCACCAGCTGGTAGTGCCTCGTGCCGGCCTGAGCGTGGTCCCGGATCTCGCCGGCTGAGCCAGGTCGGCCCGGGTCAGCCCACCTGAACGTCGCCCGGGTCGGGCTCGGCGCTCTGCTCCCAGATCGACTTCATCTCGTCGAACGCCTGCTCCATGAGCTGCACCATCGCCTTTCGGGCGCGCTCGCCGTCGTGCCGCTGGATGGCCTGGGCCACCTCGGCGTGCAGCTGCAGCGCCTGCTCGTGTGGGTGGTGTGGCATGAGATGGTGCTTGTGTCGGCCGGTGAGCACTTCCGCGACCAGATCCTGCAACCGGACGAACATCTCGTTGCCGGAGGCGAGCAGCACCCGTCGGTGGAATTCGATGTCGAGGCGCAGGAAGCGCTCCTCGTCGCCGGCCTTGCCGGCGGCCCACATCTTCGCCGCGAGCCCGACGAGATCGCTCGCCTCCTCATGATCGGCACGGCTGGCGGCGAGCAGGGCGGCGTGTGGCTCGATGGCGGTGCGCAGCTCGGTGATCGACCGGAGCTGGGTGATCCGGCTGCCTGAGGCGAGCCGCCAGCGGATCACCTGCGGGTCGAAGACGTTCCAGTCGTGCGCGGGCCGGATCGTCACCCCGACCCGCCGGCGGGTCTCGATGAACCCGATCGACGCCAGCACCCGCAGCACCTCGCGGACCACCGAGCGGGAGACCTCGTACCGGTCGACCAGCTCGTCGATGTTGAGGACCGCCCCGGGGGCGAACTCGCCGCCGCAGATGGCGGTGCCGAGGTGCTCGAGGACACGTGCGTGCAGCCCGGCATCGGCGGGGCCGCGCTGGGCGATGGCGCCCCCGGAGGAGTACGGTTCCACGCCAAGGATCATATCAGTTGGATCTACCCCTTGAATAAGTCAGCTTTTTCGTCCTAGCATCCCGACGTTAAGCGGATGTAAACCGCGAGGTGGCGGCCCTCCCCGGGCAGCGACCGGGACCGAAGGAGAGATAAGCGTGCGACGTCGATCGATAATCGGCACTTCCCTGGCCGTCGTCGCCGCCATGGGCCTGTCCGCCTGCGGCGGCGGAGGCGACGGCGGCAGTGGGTCGAAGACCCTGCGCGTGACGCTGGTGAACCACGTCTGGACGGAGAACATCAAGAAGGCCCTGCCGGAGTTCGAGAAGCAGACGGGCCTCAAGGTCGAGGTCACCCAGCTCGGCGAGGACCAGCTCTCCGACCAGTACAACGTCAAGCTGAACGCCGGGTCCAGTGACATCGACGTGATGATGTACCGGCCGCTGCAGGAGGGGAAGCTGTTCGCCAAGAACAAGTACCTCGCCGACCTGACCGAGCGGACCAAGTCCGACAGCGCCTTCGACTTCAGTGACTTCCAGGCCGGCCCGGTGCAGGCCACCACGTACGACGACAAGGTCGTCGGTGTGCCGATCATCACCGAGTCGGAGGTCCTCTACTACCGCAAGGACCTGCTGGAGAAGTCCGGCTTCACCGCCCCGCCGAAGACCCTTGACGAGCTCAAGACGCAGGCGGCCAAGGTCGAGGCCGACAACCCCGGGGTCGCCGGCTTCGTGTCCCGCACCGGCAAGGCGGCCGCCGTCACCCAGTTCTCCAGCTTCCTGTACAGCTTCGGCGGCGACTTCGTCGACGGCAACGGGAAGGCCGCGGTCAACACCGAGCAGGCCAAGCAGGCGTACGCCTACTACGGCGGGCTGCTGCGCGAGCACGGCCCGAAGAACATCAGCACCGACATGAGCTGGTCGGAGGCGATGGCGATCTTCACGCAGGGCAAGGCGGCCTTCTACACCGAGGCCAACTCGCTCTACAAGAACGCCACCGACCCGAGCAAGTCGAAGGTCTCCGACACCGTCGGCTTCGCGGCCTTCCCAGCCGGCCCGGACGGCTCGAAGCCGTACAACATCCCGTCCTGGGCGCTCGGTGTCAACGACGCGTCGAAGAACAAGGACAACGCCTGGAAGTTCATCCAGTGGGCGGCCGGCAAGGAGCAGTCCCTGGCGCAGCAGAAGGCCGGCGTCCCCGGCGCCCGCGCGTCCGTCTGGGCCAACCCGGAGGGCATCTCGACCTACCCGAAGGACCTCGCCGAGGCCACCACGGCCGGCAACGCCAACGGCGTCGGACACGACCGTCCGCTGGTCGTGAAGGTCGCCCAGGCGCGCGAGATCGTCGGCCAGCCGATCGTCGACGCGATCACCGGCAAGGACGCGGCCGCCTCGGCGGACGCGGCCAACGAGGCGTTCCAGAAGTTCCTCGACGACGAGGCGAAGTAGTCCGACCGCGGGGTGGCGGGGGCCTGACCGGCACCGCCACCCCGCGCCGGGACCCTGGCCCTGAGCACCCGGAGACCTCATGTCAGCCGTCACCACACCAGTCACCAGATCGCCCGACGCCGGCCCGGACCCCTCGGCGGAGTCGGCCTGGTCGCGCTGGGCCAACGCGCACCGCAAGTGGCTCTTCGCGGCACCTGCCATGGCTTTCGTCGCCGTGCTGATCATCTTTCCGGTGGCCTGGACCGGATACCTCAGCCTGACCGACGCCGAGGGTTCGGTACGCGCCGAGAGCGAGTTCATCGGGTTCCAGAACTACCTCGACGTGCTCAGCGACACCGAACGGTTCTGGCCGGCGGTGTGGCGCACCGTCCTGTTCACCGGCGTCGTGCTCCTCGTCGAGGTCGTGCTCGGCATGGCGATCGCCCTGCTGCTGTGGCGACCGTTCCGCGGTGAGCGGTGGGTCCGGGTCGCCATCCTCCTGCCGCTGGTGGCCACCCCGGTCGCGGTCGGCATGATGTGGCGGCTGATCTTCGATCCCAACATCGGGATGGCGAACCAGCTGCTCGGCTGGGTCGGAATCGGTCCCCAGCCCTGGCTGGCCGGCCAGAGTTCGGCCCTGCCGACGACGATGTTCATCGACATCTGGCAGTGGACCCCGATGGTCGTGCTGATCCTACTCGCCGGTCTGACGTCGCTCTCCGACGAGCCGCAGGAGGCGGCCCTGATCGACGGCGCCAGCACCTGGCAGCGGTTCCGGCACGTCACCCTGCCGCTGCTGATGCCCACCGTGATCGTCGCGGTCCTGCTGCGCGGTATCGATGCGCTGAAGACGTTCGACATCCTCTACGCGACCAAGGGCCGCGGCGGCGGGTCGTTCCACGAGGTGGAGACCCTCAACGTCTACGCGTACGGGCTGAGCTTCGACTACAACGACTACGGCGTCTCATCGACGGTCCTCATCATCTTCTTCCTGATCATCATCGGGGTGATGTGGGCCCTGACCTACCGCAAGAAGGGGCTGCAGCGATGAACCCGAGCCGGCCGTTCAAGGTGTTCCGGGCGGTGGCGCTGGCCGTCGTGGTGCTGTCGCTGGTCGCGCCGCTGCTCTGGATGATCGCCGCGTCGTTCAAGACCAACGTCGACATCTACGACACCGACAAGGCGTTCGTCTTCTCGCCCACGCTGGACAACTACCACACCGTGCTCCAGCAGGCGAACTACGTCCAGTTCATCGGCAACAGCCTCTGGGTGGCGTTCGCCGCCACGGTGCTGTCCCTCATCCTCGGGGTGCCCGCCGCGTACTCGATGAGCCGCTTCAACATGAAGAAGTCCGCGCTCGTCGTGCTCATGGCCCGGGTCATCCCCGGTGTCTCGCTGCTGGTGCCCTGGTACTACGTCTTCTCGAACCTGCAGATGGTCGGCGGCTACACCGTGCTGATCCTCAGCCACATGTTCGTGTCGCTGCCGCTGATCGTCTACATCATGATGGGCTTCTTCGACAGCCTGCCGGAGGACCTGGAAGAGGCGGCGCTGGTCGACGGGCTGACCCACATCGGCGCGTTCCGCCGGATCACGCTGCCGCTGTCCGTGCCGGGCGTCGCGACCGCCGGGATCCTGTCCTTCATCTTCTCCTGGAACAACTTCATGTTCGCCCTGGTGCTCTCCGGCGCGGACACGAAGACGCTGCCCGTGGCGATCTTCGACTTCGTCGGCTACGCCAGCATCGACTGGGGTGGCCTGATGGCCGCGGCCGCGGTGGTCACCCTGCCGATCATGGTGATCGCCCTGTTCGTGCAGAAGTACATCGTCTCCGGCCTCACCGCCGGTGCCACGAAGGGCTGAGCGGCATGACCACCATCGCACGCATCGAGACCTTCCTCGTCGCCCCGCGCTGGCTCTTCGTGCGCGTCGAGACCACCGACGGGATCGTCGGCTGGGGCGAGGCGACCTGCGAGGGCCGGTCCGAGACCGTCCGTACCGCCGTCGAGCAGCTCAGCGAGCTGCTGATCGGCCGGGACGCGCTGCGCATCGAGGACCACTGGCAGGTCATGACCAAGGGCTCGTTCTACCGGGGCGGGCCGATCCTGGCCAGCGCCGTGGCCGGCCTCGACCAGGCGCTGTGGGACATCGCCGGCAAGCACTTCGGCGCCCCGGTGCACCAGCTGCTCGGCGGCCCGGTCCGGGACCGGATCCGGGTGTACGGCTGGGTCGGCGGCGACGAGCCCAGCGAGGTCCGCGACCAGATCAGCGCCGCCGTCGAGTCGGGCCTGACGGCGGTGAAGATGAACGCCTCGGGCCGGATGAGCCCGGTGGCCTCGGTGGCCGAGGTCGACGGCGTGGTCCAGCGGGTGGCCGCGGCCCGCGAGGTGCTCGGTGACCAGCGGGACGTCGCGGTCGACTTCCACGGCCGGTTCAGCCTCGCCACCGCCCGCCGGGTCGCCCCGCTGCTCGAGCCCTACCGGCCGTTCTTCCTGGAAGAGCCGGTCGTCCCGGAGAACTCGCACCTCATCGGCGAGCTGGTCCGCGCCACCAGCACCCCGGTGTCCACCGGCGAGCGGCTCTACAACCGGCAGGAGTTCCTGCCGGTGCTCCAGGCCGGCATCGCGGTCGCCCAGCCGGACCTCTCGCACGCGGGTGGCATCACCGAGGTTCGCAAGATCGCCGCGCTGGCCGAGGTGTACGACGTGCAGCTCGCCCCGCACTGCCCGCTCGGCCCGATCGCCCTGGCGTCCTGCCTGCAGGTCGGCTTCGCCACGTCGAACTACCTGATCCAGGAGCAGAGCATCGGCATCCACTACAACCTCGGCGCCGAGGTGCTCGACTACTGCCTCGACAAGAAGCCGCTGACCTTCGTCGACGGCTACGTCGAGCGGCTCACCGGGCCCGGCCTCGGCATCGAGATCGACGAACACGCGGTGCGGGCGGCGGACAAGCGCGGGCACGCCTGGCGCAGCCCCACCTGGCGGCACCGCGACGGCTCCTACGCGGAATGGTGATCAACATGACCGTCAACCTCACCTCCGAGCTCGCCGCCGCCCGGATCCTCGCGGTCATCCGCGGCACCGACACCGCCGGCGCGATCGCCGCCGGCACCGCCCTGCTTAAAGAGGGCGTACGCATCGTCGAGGTGGCCCTCACCACGCCGAACGCGGCGTCGGCCGTCGAGGCGCTGCGCGCGGCCGCGCCCGCCGGGTCCCTGGTCGGCGCGGGGACGGTGCTCACCGCCGCCGACGTCGCCGACGTGGCCGCCGCGGGCGCGCAGTTCGTGGTGACGCCGGCCGTGGTCGAGTCGATTCCCGAGGCGGCGCGGCGCGGCCTGCCGGTCGCCGCCGGAGCGTTCACCCCGACCGAGGCGTACACCGCGATGCGGATGGGGGCGTCGGCGATCAAGCTGTTCCCGGTGTCGGTGGGGGGCCCGGCGTACCTGAAGGCGGTGCGCGACCCGTTCCCGGACATCCCGTTCGTCGCGGTCGGCGGAGTGGGGCTGGCCGACCTGCCCGGGTACTTCGCCGCCGGGGCGATCGCCGTCGGCGTGGGCGGCCCGCTGGTCGGCGACGCGGCCTCCGGCGGCGACCTGGACGCCCTGCGGCAGCGGGCCCGCGCCTACCTCGCGGCCGTCGCATGATCGCGGCCGACCTCCCCGCCCTGCGCCGGCGGGCCTGCGCCCACCCGGCAGCCGTGTCATGACCGACGTCGACCTGCTCACCTTCGGCGAGGCGCTGGTCTCGCTGCGCTCGGCCGGGCCGCTCGCCGCCAGCGGCCCGCTCACCCCGCACCTGGCCGGGGCGGAGTGCAACGTGGCCATCGGCGTGTCCCGGCTCGGCCACCGCGCGGCCTTCGTCGGTCGGGTCAGCGACGACGAGCTGGGCGGGTTCCTGTTGCGGCAGCTGCGCGCCGAGAGCGTGGACGTCGCGCGGGTGACCCGGGACCCGGAGCGCTCGGCCGGGCTGATGTTCCTCGAGCGGCGCACCGCCGACCTGACCCGGGTCATCTACCAGCGGGCCGGCTCGGCCGGGTCCGCGCTCCGGGTCGACGACCTGCGACCGGCGCTGGCCGCAGGCCCGCGCGTGCTGCACCTGACCGGGATCACCCCGGCGCTGTCCGACACCGCCCGCGAGGCCACGGAATGGGCGGCGGAGACCGCGGCCCGGGCCGGGGCGCTGGTCTGCCTCGACGTCAACTACCGAGCAAAACTGTGGAGCCGGGAGGCGGCCCGGGGCGTGCTCGCACCGCTCACCGACCACGTCTCGGTCGTCGTCGCCTCCGCCGACGAGCTGGACCTGGTCGGGGCGCCCGGTGCCGACGAGCCGGCCGTGGTGGCCTCGCTGCTGGACCGGGGCGTGTCGACCGTGCTGGTGAAGCTCGGCGGCGACGGCGCCCGCGCGTACACCCGGGACGGCTGCCGGCACGCGGCCGCGCTGCCCGTGACGGCGGTCGACACCGTCGGCGCGGGGGACGCCTTCACCGCCGGCTACCTCTCCGGCCACCTGGACGGACTCGACCTGGCCGGGCGGCTGCGCCGCGCGGTCACCCTCGGCGCCTTCGCCGTGGCCGGCCACGGCGACTGGGAATGCCTGCCGCGCCGCGACGAGCTGTCCCTTCTGGACTCCCGGCAACCCGGCGACACCATTCGCTGATCCCACCCCGAGAAAGGCACCCCGCGTGAAGATCGTCGCAGCGGACGTCATCGTCTCCAGCCCCGACCGCAACTTCGTCACCCTCAAGATCACCACCGACGAGGGGCTGACCGGGCTGGGGGACGGCACCCTCAACGGGCGCGAGCTGTCCGTCGCGTCCTACCTGGCCGACCACGTCGTCCCCCTGCTGATAGGGCGGGACCCGCACCGCATCGAGGACACCTGGCAGTTCCTCTACCGGTCCGCGTACTGGCGGCGGGGGCCGGTCACCATGGCCGCCATCGCCGCCGTGGACGTCGCGCTCTGGGACATCAAGGCCAAGGCCGCCGGGATGCCGCTCTACCAGCTGCTCGGCGGTGCCTCCCGGACCGGGATCATGGCGTACGGGCACGCCTCCGGGCGAGACCTGCCGGAGCTGTTCGACTCCATCCGCCGCCACCTCGAGCTGGGCTTCCGGTCGATCCGGGTGCAGACCTCGGTGCCGGGCATCAACGCCGTCTACGGGGTGGCCGCGCAGCCCAGCATCGACGGCAAGCGCTACGACTACGAGCCGGCCCAGCGGACCCCGCTGCCCGCCGAGGAGGACTGGGACACCCGCGCCTACCTGCGCCACCTGCCCGGCGTCTTCGAGGCGGTGCGCAACGAGTTCGGCCCGGAGCTGCCGTTGCTGCACGACGGGCACCATCGGATGACTCCCATCCAGGCCGCGAAGCTCGGCAAGGCGCTCGAACCGTACGACCTGTTCTGGCTGGAGGACTGCACCCCGGCGGAGAACCAGGAGGCGCTGCGGCTGGTCCGCCAGCACACCACCACCCCGCTGGCCATCGGCGAGGTCTTCAACACCGTCTGGGACTACCAGACGCTGATCCGGGAACAGCTCATCGACTACGTGCGGTCCGCCGTCACCCACACCGGCGGCATCACCGCCATGCGCAAGCTGCTCGACTTCGCCGCCCAGTACCAGATCAAGTCCGGCATCCACGGACCCACCGACATCTCGCCGGTCGGCATGGCCGCCGCGCTGCACCTGGACCTGGCCATCCACAACTTCGGCATCCAGGAGTACATGCAGCACGGCCCGCTCACCAATGAGGTGTTCCGCCAGTCGTTCAGCTTCACCGACGGCTACCTGCACCCCGGCGAGCAGCCCGGTCTCGGCGTGGAACTCGACGAGAAGGCCGCCGCCCGGTTCCCGTACCAGCCGGCGTACCTGCCGTTCAACCGGCTCAAGGACGGCACCGTCCATGACTGGTGAGCGGCGGCTCGCCCGCCACATCGTGGTGATGGGCGTGTCCGGGGCGGGCAAGACGACGGTGGCCCGGGGGATCAGCGAGCTGACGGGCCTGCGGTTCGCCGAGGCGGACGAGTTCCACACCGAGGCCCACGTCGCCCAGATGCGCGCCGGCATCCCGCTGGACGATGCGGCCCGCTGGCCCTGGCTGCGCGCCCTGGCCGCCTGGATGGCCCAGCGGCACGCCGAGGGGGTGTCGACGATCCTGGCCTGCTCGGCCCTCAAGCGCTCCTATCGCGACGTGCTGCGGCAGGGGCCGCCGGACGTGGAGTTCCTGCACCTGGACGGGGCGGCGGAGCTGATCCGGGATCGGCTGGGCCGCCGGGTCGGGCACTACATGCCGGCGAGCCTGTTCGACTCCCAGCGGGCGATCCTCGAGCGCCTGGAGCCGGACGAGTCCGGGGTGGTGCTGGAGGTGGCGGCGTCACCGGACGACCTGGTCAGGGCGGCGATCGACCGGCTCGGCCTGCCGCTGCGCGAGCCGGCCGCCGGCCGCTGAGGGTCGCCGGCGGCCGGGGCCGGGCGGTTCCGGCCGGCCGGGCACCAGGCCGGGCGGGCCGCGCGCCGGCGATCAGTCGGGCGCGGCATCCAGGTAGACCCAACGGCCGTCCTCCCGGCCGAAGCGGCTGTGTTCCTCCAGCCTGCCGGGGCGGCCCGCCTCGCGGTAGTGAGCGCGGAACCGGACCGTGCCCGCGGTGTCGAAGAGGCCGCCCCGGTCGGTGCCGAGGATCTCCAGCCGGGTCCACCGCAGCGCCGGGTCCAGCCGTAGCCGGGCCGGCCGGGTCGAGGAGTGCCAGCTGCGTAGCAGGTGGTCCGCGTCGCCGACGGCGAAGGCACTGAACCGGGAGCGCATCAACGCCTCGGCGGTCGCCGCCGTCGACACACCCCGGTGGACCGGGCCGCAGCAGTCCGCGTACGGCCGGCCCGTCCCGCAGGGGCAGGCCCCGCCCGCCCGTTCGGCCGCGCCCCGGCCGGCGTCACGTCTCGCCACGACCGTCATCCTGCCGCAGCGGCGACCGCCCGGGGCCGCCGGGTGTGACCTTGCGCGGCTGCGCTGCAATGGCGGCGTGGACGGGGATGTGATGCGACGGCTCGCGGACGCGGCCGAGCGGGTACGGGAGCACGAGACCATCGGCCGGCAGGTCGAGCTGTTGCTCCGTCGCGTCGAGGAGGCGGAACGGCACCTCGACCGGCTGTGCCACACGCACGAGCGGGAGCAGCAGGACGTGGAACGCCTCGAAGGCCGCTCGATCACCCGGGTGCTCGCCTCCCTGCGCGGCAGCCGGGACGACGACCTGGCCCGGGAACGCGCCGAGGCCGAACTGGCCGCCCGACGCGAGGCGGACGCGCGGGCGCACCTCGCCGAGTTGCGCCGCGAGCACCGGGCCGCCCAGGCGCGGCGTGCCGAGCTGGCCGACTCGCCCGCGGCGTATGCGGCCCTGCTCGACGAGCGGGAACGGCAGCTGATCGCGGGCCAGGGCCCGCGGGCTGCCCGCCTCGCCGGGCTCGCCGGTGAACGGGACCGGCTCACCACTCGGGCCCGACAGGTCGACGAGGCGGCCCGGGCCGCGGCCGCCGCGCGCACCGCCCTCGCCGCCGTACGCGACCACCTCGCCAAGGCGGACGGGTGGTCCACCTACGACACCTTCTTCGGTGGCGGGATGGTGAGCAGCGTGATCAAGCACAACCGGATGGACGACGCCGCCGCGGCGGCCCGGGCCGCCGACCGGCGGCTGGCGGTGCTGCGTACCGAGCTGGCCGATCTGCCCGGGGTGTGGCTCACGCCCGAGCTGGAGCTGGGCGAGCTGACCCGCTTCGCCGACATCTTCCTCGACAACATCTTCACCGACCTCGCCGTGCGCGGCCGGATCCGGCGGGCACAGGCGGCGGTCGAGCGGGCCGGCACGGCCGTCGCCCGGCTGCGGGGCCGGCTGGCCACCGAGGCCGGCGAGGTACGCCGGAGCCTGGCCGACCTCGCCGGCGAACGGATCGCCCTGCTCACCGCCCCCTGACCAGAGCGTTGCGCGACTGAGTGGCGGCGGTTCGGCCCACCCGCAGCAAGTCGCCCAGCAGGCCCCGTCGCTCGCCCGGCAGGTCGTCACCGTGTGTCACATCCCTCACCCGCCCTGGCACCGCGCAGAGGCGCCTTTGCTCTGCAGCCCTGTACGCAACAGCCACGTACGGTCCTGTGCTGCGTATGTGGCTGCAGAGCAAAGGCGGGTAAAGGAAGGGTTCGGCGTCGGCCCCGATCCACGGTTCTCCGCTGGTCAGAGCGGCTCAGGCGGCAGGGGCTTCAGGGTGCGGACGCCTGGCGCGCCATCACGCACGGTGACAGGGTGTCTCCGAGAATGGCGCTTACTGACAGTCACGACCTCAGCCAGAAGGCGCCACCCGGCCGGCCGGCCTCAGCGGGCGCTCGTCCGGGCCGTACGCCGGTTGCCGAACGACTCCATGGTCGTCGCCTTCCTCGCCGGCGTGCGGGTTTCCGCGATCCGGCGGGAGCGGGCCTCGGCCGCGACCTTCCTCGCCGTCGCCTTGCGGGCCGTACCCTTCTTGGCGGGCGCCACCTTCGCGGTGGCCCGAGTGGCGGGTGCCTTCTTCGCCGCCGCCCTGGCGGCCGGGGTCGCCTTCTTCGCGGTTGTCGTCTTCTTCGGGGTGGTCGTCTTCTTCGCGGCCGTGGCCTTGGCGGTCGGCCGTCGGGTGGGTGTGGCGGTGGTGGCCGCGGTGGCCTTCTTCTTCGCGGCCCGGGCGGTCGTCGGGGTGGGCTTGCCACCCGGCGTCTTGGCCGCGGTCGTTCCGGTCGCCCGCCGGCTGGCGGTCGCGGCCTTCTTCGCCGCGGCCTTGTTCGGCATCGGCGCCTTCCGCGCCCCGGTCGCCTTCCGAGCGCTGCTGGGTCTGGTGGCCGCCTGGGCCATCGTTCCTCCCTCGCTCCTCCGCCGCGGCCCGGACGGGCACGCCGCCCGGCGGCGTCGGGCCGACCGGCCCACGCGGCGCGCGTGTCTTCCCGCCGCGCCGGTGGTCAAACGCCGTGGACCCGTCCCCGCGTCGGCCCGGCGAGCTACGGGCGGTCGGCAATTGGTCCAATGATCGGTGCGTCGATCGGCTCTGCTGTTGGGCCGCTTCCGAACCTAGCGTCAACTGTGTGGCCGAGACCGGACAGGGGACCGAGACGATGACGACGACCGCCGACATGTGGTTCGACCCGCGCTGCCCGTGGGCGTGGAACGCCTCCCGCTGGCTGCTGGAGGTGGAGCAGGTCCGCGACGTGCGGGTCCGCTTCCACGTGATGAGCCTGTCCGTGCTCAACGAAGGGCGCGACGGGCTGGAGGAGTGGTACCGGGAGTGGCTCAGGCCCGGCATGGGGCCGGTCCGGGTGGTCGTGGCGGCCGAGCAGAAGTTCGGCGGCGACGTGCTGCGCGACCTCTACACCGCGCTGGGCAACCGGATCCACCACGAGCGGGCGCCGATCGGCCGGGAACTGTACGTGGCGGCGCTGACCGAGGTCGGCCTGCCCGCCGAGCTGGCCGACGCGGCCGAGTCCGCCGACCACGACCCGGCCCTGCTGGCCAGCCACCACGCCGGGCTGGAGCCGGTCGGCGAGGACCTGGGCACCCCCACGATCCACGTCACCGGCCCCGACGGCCGGGTGAACGCGTTCTTCGGGCCGGTGGTGGCGCCGATCCCGCGCGGTGCGGCGGCCGGGCGGCTCTGGGACGGGGTGCTGCTGGTCTCCGGCACCGACGGCTTCTTCGAGCTGAAGCGGGCGCGCACCCGCCGGCCGATCGAGCGCTGAGCCGTGCCCGGCCGTCTGCTGCCCGCGCCGGGCCCGGCGCGTACGCTCGCCCTGGCCCAGTTGAGCAACTCGATCGGTGACGGGGCTTTTCTCGTCACCTCCGCGCTGTACTTCACCCAGGTGGTCGGCCTGTCACCCGGACAGGTCGGGCTCGGGCTGTCCGCCGGCTGGGCGGTCGGTCTGCTGGCCGGCGTACCGGCGGGGCACGCCGCCGACCGGCGCGACGCCCGGCGGGTCGCCGTCCTGCTGGCCGCCGCCACCGGGCTGGCCGTCGCGGTCTTCCTGCTGGTCCGCCAGCCGGCCGCCTTCGTCCTGGTGGCCGCCCTGTACGGCAGCTGCCAGACCGGCCTGGCCGCGGTACGCCAGGCGCTCCTGGCCCGGCTGGTCGAGCCGGCCCGGCGCACCGAGGTACGGGCGCGGCTGCAGTCGGTGGTCAACGCCGGGCTGGGCCTGGGGGCGGCCCTCGGCGGCCTGGCGCTCTGGGCGCACACCGCCGGGGCGTACCGGTCGGTGCTCCTGCTGGACGCGGTGGCCTTCCTCGGCGCGGCGGTCCTGCTGTGGCGGCTTCCGGCCCGCCGGCCCCCGGCGGTGCCGGCCGGGCCGGGCGGCGGCGGTCGCCTCGCGGTGCTCCGGGACCGGCCGTACGCGTTGCTCACCGCGCTGAACGCGGTGATGATGCTGTACCTGCCGCTGCTCAGCCTGGTGCTGCCGCTCTGGGTGGCGCGGCGCACCGCGGCCCCGTCCTGGCTGGCGGCGGCGCTGCTGGTGGTCAACACGGCGGCGGTGATGCTCGCCCAGGTGCGGGTGGCCCGGCGGGTGGTGGACCCGGCCGGCGCGGTGCGGTCACTGCGGCGGGCGGGCGTGGCCATGGCCGTCGCCTGTGGACTCTTCGCGCTGTCGGCCGCCGCCACCTCGCCCGGGCTGGCGGCAGCGGTCCTGCTGCTCGGCGCCGGCGCCCAGGTGTACGCCGAGATGACGCACGGCGCCGGGGCCTGGCAGCTCAGCTTCGACCTGGCGCCGGCCGACCGGCACGGCCTGTACCAGGGCTTCTTCGGCAGCGGGGTGCCGCTGGCCCGGATGCTCGGTCCGGTGCTGCTGACCTGGCTGATCGTCGACGGCGGGTCGGTGGGCTGGCTGGCCTTCGCCGGGCTCTACGCCGCCGCGGCGTTCGGGTGCGGCCTGGTGGTACGGGCCCCGGCGCGGCCGGCCCCGCCCGTCCTGTTGGCCCGCGGCTGAGGCCACGCCGCGCCGGCGCCGCCCCGTGCGGGGACATCGCCGGGCGGCGGGAACGGTTAGCCTGTGCGGGACATGGGCTTGATGACGACGAGCACCGTCGGCGCCCCGGGGCGCGCTGGATGAGCCCCACCCAACGCTGTTGCACGGCGCTCGCCGCGCTGCACGGCGTCACCGGCGACCGGTACGGCTACGGCTGGGCGGGCAATGTGCTGGCGGTGGACGGACCGGACGGCGTGCCCCGGCTCAGTGGCCTGGTCGACGGCGAGCGGCACCTCTGGGGCGACCCTCGACCGAGGGTGACTCGGGGCTACAGCCAGCCCGAGCGGCGGAACAGCCGGTGCAGGGTGAACCCGGCGACCGCCATCACCAGCAGCGCCGCCGGGTAGCCGTACCGCCAGGCCAGTTCCGGCATGTGGGTGAAGTTCATGCCGTAGACGCCGGCCACCGCGGTCTGCGTGGCGGCGATCGCCGCCCATGCCGCGATCTTGCGCATGTCGTTGTTCTGATCGACGGCGAGCTGCGCCAGTCGGGCCTGCAGTATCGAGTTGAGCAGCTCGTCGTAGGAGCTGACCCGGTCCACCGCACGGGTGAGCCGGCCGTCGACGTCGGCGAACCAGCGGTGCAGCGCCGGCGGCGGGCCGCCGGTTCGCTGTTCCCGCACGGCCCGCAGCGGCGCGGGCAGCGGCAGCACCGCCCGCTTGAACTCCACCACCTCGCGCTTGAGCTGGTAGATGTGCTGGATGTCGGCGCGGCGGTCGCGGGCGAAGACGCTCTCCTCCACTCGTTCGAGGTCGCTCTCCAGGTGCCCGGCGACCTCCAGGTAGCGGTCGACCATCCGGTCGCAGACCGCGTACGCGACGGCCCACGGTCCCTGGGCCAGCACGTCCGGGCGGCGTTCGAGGCCTGCCCGGACCGGCGTGAGCGCGCCCGCCGCGCCGTGCCGCACGGTGATGGCGAACCGGTCGCCCAGGAACACCATCACGTCCCCGGTGTCGATCACCTCGGAGGTGTCGGTCAGCTCGGCGTGTTCCACGTAGTCCGCGGTGCGCAGCACCAGCAGCGTCACCTCGCCGTGCCGCTGCACGGTGGGGCGGTGCCCCTCGGCGAGGGCCTGCGCGACGGCCAGCTCGTCCAGGCCGAAGGTGCGCCCGACCGCCGCCATCACCGCCGCGCCCGGCTCGTGCAACCCCAGCCAGACGAACGACCGCCGGGTGCGCCGGCTGCGCGCGTACGCGTCGGCGTAGTGCGGCCGGCCCGGTTCCCGCCGGCCCGCCAGGTAGACCGCGCAGTCCACCACGGCGTCCGGATTGGATCGTCGTGGGGTGGAGTCGGTGCCCTCGGCGTGCCGCCCGAGCAGGCGGGTGATCAGGGTGGACAGCGGACGCCCGCCCCACCGTGCCCGTGCCGCCGGCCGGTCCACCGCCGCACCTCCTTCGGCAACTCCAGCTCGGCTGGCGGCCATGATTCGGCCTCCGCGCCGCTAGGCGGCGCTCCGGACCGAATGAAGGCCGGTCCGGTGCCGCGCCGCGACCTGGAGCCGCCGCCCGCCGAAGAACTGACGGCCTACCGTACGGCGTGCCCGTCGCCCGGTGTGTCCGGCGTCCGTCAGCGGGTGGCGGTCGCGAAGACCACGATGTTGTCCGGGTAGCTGCCGGTACGCGGGTTGAACCGCCCACCGCAGGTGATCAGGCGGAGCCGGGCGTCCGCGCCGCCGCCGTACACCCGGGCGGTGGGGAAGTGGTCCTTCGGGTACGCCCCGACGCCGTCCACGGTGAACGTGGCGACCCGGCCGTCGGCCCGGGTGACCCGCACCGTGTCGCCGGGGCGCAGCCGACCGAGGTCGAAGAAGACCGCCGGCCCGTTCTGCGAGTCCACATGCCCGACGAGGACCGCGTTGCCGGCCTCGCCCGGCGTGGGACCCGGCCGGTACCAGCCGGCGATCTCCGGGTGCTCCAGCGGCGGCACCTCCAGCGCGCCGTCGTCGTCGGTGGCGACCGGGACGACGGCGGCGTCGACGCCGATGCGGGGGATGGTGACGCGGACCGGTTCGGAGCGGGGCAGCACCGGCCCGGGTTGACCGGAGCGTTCGGCGGTCGGGGCGGCGGAGGCGCCCGGCTGCGGCGGACGCGGCGACGTGGTGCCGAGACCGGCGGCGACCAGGCCGGCCCCGGCCGCTGCGGCGATGGTGACTGCGGCGACGGCCGCGGCGGTGCGGGCCTGCGACGGCCCCTCCCCGGTGCTGCGCTTCGGCGACAGGTTTCCACCTCCGTCCGACGTGGCCGAGGTGCCCGCACCGGTACGTCCGGTGCGGGCACCTCCGCTCAGGGATGGTGTGGCGAAGGCCGTCAGGCGGCGGCGGTCGCGCCCCGTCGGCGGCGGCGCACCAGCACGTACGACCCGCCGGCGACCGCCACGGCGGCGAGCGCGCCGCCCGCGACGAGCACGCCCGTGTCGCCGTCCCGGCCGCCGGCACCGGCCGGGGCCCCGCCGATCGGGGTGACGGTGAACGTGGCGCTGCCGCCGCTGCTGCCGTTGCCGCAGGTGGTGGTCACCGTGTACGTGCCGAGGGTGAACCCGGCGGTGAACAGCTCGGCGCTCAGCCCGCCTCCGGCCGCGGCCGTGGTGGAGCGGACGTTCTCGTCCCGGTTGGGTCCGGTGATCCGGAAGATCGCGTCCCCGTCCTTCGGGTTGCATTCCGTCGTGGTGAGCACGACCGTCCCGCCGACCGGAGTGGTGGCGGGGGAGACGGTGGTGTCCGCGAGCGCGGCCGCCGGGAGCAGGAGTGTGCCGAGGCCCACGCCGACCGCCGTCGATCCGAGAATTCTCCGTGCCTTCATCCGTGTCTTCCCCTCACTTTTCGTCCGCTGACTGCGTGGGACGCCGTTCGGGTGGCCAACTCCGTGACTAGCACCGGTGTGGCCAACACTAGGAGGGTTGCGACGGTCACTCGGCGTAAATGAGAAATCTTCGTTGCCGTCACGTGTCCTCCCTCCCGCCGGGGAGCGCCGGACATGCCCGCCCACGCGGCCGGAGCCCGCAGATCGAGCATTTCGCCCCACCGCGCGGGTTCGGCCGCCGGGCCGGGCCGCCGCCAAACGCCGGTTTCCGCCGGACCACCTGGGCGGCGACCCACGGTCGGCCCGCGCGTGGCCATGACCGGTTCCGGTCACCCGGGTCGACTCAGGATGTACGGGGCATATCGGACCAGCGCGGACGCGTTGGCGGGTGGCATCATCTGGTAGGTGACCAGCAGATCCGCCGCCGACCAGCACCTGCACGACCTCGCGCGGCTGCGCCGCGTACGGGACCGGATCGACCGGGAGTACGCGCAGCCGCTGGACGTCGAGGCGCTCGCCCGCGGCGTGAACATGTCGGCCGGGCACCTCAGCCGTGAGTTCCGGCTCGCCTACGGCGAGTCGCCGTACGCCTATCTGATGACCCGGCGCATCGAGCGCGCGATGGCGCTGCTGCGTCGTGGCGACCTCAGCGTCACCGAAGTCTGTTTCGCGGTCGGCTGCGGGTCGCTGGGCACCTTCAGCACCCGCTTCACCGAGTTGGTCGGTGTGTCGCCCAGCACCTACCGGCGCGAGGCGGCGCGCAGCACGGCGGGGATGCCGTCGTGCGTGGCGAAACAGGTGACCAGACCGATCAGGAATCGAGAAGCGCGGGCCCCGCAGCCGCCCGTAGCGTGATCGGCATGGACCTCACCATTCACGCGACCTTCCTCCCGCAGAACGACCCGGACGCCGCCCTGGCCTTCTACCGTGACGTCCTCGGTTTCGAGGTGCGCAACGACGTCGGGTACAGCGGGATGCGGTGGATCACCGTCGGCCCACCCGGGCAGCCCGGCACGTCGATCGTCCTGTACCCGCCGGGCGCCGACCCGGGCATCACGGACGACGAGCGCCGTATCATCGCGGAGATGATGGCCAAGGGCACCTACACCATGATCACCCTGGCCACCAAGGACCTCGATGGCGTCTTCGACCGGCTGCAGGCCCGCGGCGCCGAGGTGGTCCAGGAGCCGATCGACCAGCCGTACGGGATCCGCGACTGCGCCTTCCGCGATCCCGCCGGCAACCTGATCCGCATCAACCAGGCATGACGAGCAAGGCCACAGGGAGGGAACCGTTGTCGCCCGTGTCGCACGTCGCCGACAGCCACGACCTGATCCGCGTGCACGGCGCGCGCGAGAACAACCTCAAGAACGTCAGCATCGAGCTCCCGAAGCGCCGGCTGACCGTCTTCACCGGGGTCTCCGGCTCGGGCAAGAGCTCGCTGGTGTTCAGCACGATCGCCGCGGAGTCGCAGCGGCTGATCAACGAGACCTACAGCGCCTTCGTGCAGGGCTTCATGCCGACGCTGGCGCGGCCCGAGGTCGACGTGCTCGAAGGGCTGACGACGGCGATCATCATCGACCAGCAGCGGATGGGGGTCGACCCCCGCTCCACCGTCGGCACCGCCACCGACGCCAACGCGATGTTGCGCATCCTCTTCAGCCGGCTCGGGAAGCCGCACATCGGCTCGCCCCAGGCGTTCTCCTTCAACGTCGCCTCGATCAGCGGAGCCGGCGCGGTCACCGTGGAGCGCGCCGGACAGACCGTGAAGGAGCGGCGCAGCTTCAGCATCACCGGCGGCATGTGCCCGCGTTGCGAGGGCCGGGGCTCGGTCACCGACATCGACCTGTCCCAGCTGTACGACGACAGCAAGTCGCTCAACGAGGGCGCGCTCACCATCCCCGGCTACAAGGCGGGCGGCTGGAACTACCGGCTCTACACCGCGTCGGGCTTCGTCGACCCGGACAAGCCGATCGGCAAGTACACCAAGAGGGAGCTGCACGACTTCCTTTACCGCGAGCCGACCCGGATGAAGATCGAGGGCATCAACATGACCTACGAAGGTCTGATCCCTCGGGTCCAGAAGTCGATGCTGTCCAAGGACAAGGAGGCGATGCAGCCGCACATCCGGGCGTTCGTCGAGCGCGCCGTCACCTTCACCACGTGCCCGGACTGCGGCGGCACCCGGCTCAGCGAGGCGGCGCGGTCGTCGAAGATCAAGGGGATCAGCATCGCCGACGCCTGCGCGATGCAGATCAGCGACCTGGCCGAGTGGGTGCGGGGGCTGGCCGAGCCGTCGGTCGCGCCGCTGCTGGCGGCGCTGCGGCACACGCTCGACTCGTTCGTGGAGATCGGGCTGGGCTACCTCTCGCTCGACCGCCCGTCGGGCACGCTGTCCGGCGGCGAGGCACAGCGCACCAAGATGATCCGCCAGCTCGGCTCGTCCCTGACCGACGTCACGTACGTCTTCGACGAGCCGACCGTCGGGCTGCACCCGCACGACATCCAGCGGATGAACGAGTTGCTGCTCCGGCTGCGGGACAAGGGCAACACCGTGCTGGTCGTGGAGCACAAGCCGGAGACGATCGCGATCGCCGACCACGTCGTCGACCTCGGCCCCGGCGCCGGCACGGCGGGCGGCACCATCTGTTTCGAGGGCACGGTCGAGAAGCTGCGGGCCAGCGGCACCATCACCGGCCGCCACCTCGACGACCGGGCCGCCCTCAAGGAGAAGGTGCGGACGCCCACCGGCAAGCTGGAGATCCGCGGGGCGCGCACCCACAACCTGCGGGACGTCGACGTCGACATCCCGCTCGGGGTGCTGGTCGTGGTCACCGGCGTCGCCGGGTCCGGGAAGAGTTCCCTCATCCACGGATCCGTCTCCGGCCGCGACGGGGTGGTGTCGATCGACCAGGGCGCGATCCGCGGCTCGCGACGGAGCAACCCGGCGACGTACACCGGACTGCTCGACCCGATCCGCGCGGCGTTCGCGAAGGCCAACGGCGTGAAGCCGGCGCTGTTCAGCGCCAACTCCGAGGGCGCCTGCCCCACCTGCAACGGCGCCGGCGTCGTCTACACCGACCTGGCGATGATGGCGGGCGTCGCCACCGTGTGCGAGGAGTGCGAGGGGAAGCGGTTCCAGGCCTCGGTGCTGGAGTACCACCTCGGCGGCCGCGACATCAGCGAGGTGCTCGCGATGCCGGTGACCGAGGCCGAGGAGTTCTTCGGCGCCGGCGAGGCGCGCACCCCGGCCGCGCACGCCATCCTCGGCCGGCTCGCCGACGTCGGCCTCGGCTACCTCAAGCTCGGCCAGCCGCTCACCACCCTCTCCGGCGGCGAGCGACAGCGGCTCAAGCTGGCCACCCACCTGGCCGAGAAGGGCGGCGTCTACGTCCTCGACGAGCCGACCACGGGCCTGCACCTCGCCGACGTCCAGCACCTGCTCGGCCTGCTCGACCGGCTCGTCGACTCCGGCCGGTCGGTCATCGTCATCGAGCACCACCAGGCGGTCATGGCGCACGCCGACTGGATCATCGACCTCGGCCCCGGCGCCGGCCACGACGGCGGCCGGGTCGTGTTCGAGGGCACGCCCGCCGACCTCGTCGCCGCCCGCTCCACCCTCACCGGCGAGCACCTCGCGGCCTACGTCGGCACGAGCGACTGAGGGCAGGGGAGCGAGAGTTCGCTCTCGCTCCCCAACCAGTGCATCGTCGTCGGGAGTCCCGCCGCCAGCTAGCCTCCTAGGATGCCTGAGAGGTGGTGGCGTGGCTCTCGTTGACGTGGGCGGATGCCGTACGGCTACAGGTGTCCCGTGTCGTTGAAGCTGACCAAGGTCGGCGGTCGGTCGGAATCCCACTGCACGATGGTGATCGCGCAGTTGTCCTGGCCTCCGTCCGGGGCGTGATCGGACGTCGGATCCTGTTCGCCGTGCCGGACGAGGTACAGCCGTGTGCGAGCCAATGCGGGTCACCCTCCCGGTCCTTGCGCGACGGGAGCACGATAGACCACCGAGGTGCGGACGACCCGGCGGAGAGCACGGCCACGTTCTGCCAGCGCGATGCGCGCGGCTCCACGTGGTCAGCCGGCTGGGATCGGCTCGGGCAGCGGCTCGCCGGTCTCCAGCAGGCTCTTCAGGCTTGCCAGCAGTTCCGGCCAGCCGCCGCTGCCCTCTAGTTGGCCGCTGATCGCCCGGTACATCTCGCTGTCGGGGGAGAAGTCGTCGTGGGTCACGGTCAGCCGGACGGCCTCGCCGTGCGGTTCGAGATCGAAGGTGACCGTCGATCGCCGTTCCCGAAGCCGTGCGGTCAACTCCTCGTCCGACCAGCCGAAGTGGGCCGCGTGTTCGGGCTGGAAGCCGTGCCAGCTGTAGGAGAGCCGGTGGTACGGCTCGGCCACCAGCACCCGCTGGCCGAGGTCCTTCGGCTCGGTGTCCGGCGCGTCCTGCCAGAGCACCGGCGAACCGACCCGCCAGTCGGAGACCAGGGCCGCCCCGCCCCAGTAGCGGCGGGTGAACTCCGGCTCGATCAGCGCCCGCCAGAGCTTCTCCGGTGTGGTCCGGATGTAGGTCGTGTAGACGAACGTGGGGTTCTCCATGGACTCCCGCTCCAATGCTGTCTGCAGGTCGGCGAGGGCACGCGCCCGCTCCCGGTGGTAACGGCCGATCCAGCGGTCGGCGACGGCGTTGATCGGGGCAGCGTTGAGGTGGTGCAGCTTCTCCCGCCCCCGTCGCGTCGTGGTCACCAGCCCGGCCGTCTCCAGCACCGCGAGGTGCTTGCTCACCGACTGCCGGGTCATGTCGAGCCCGGCGCACAGTTCGCGCAGGCTCTGTCCGTTGCGGACGTTCAGGCTGTCGAGCAGCCGGCGGCGGCTCGGATCCGCCAGCGCCCGGAACACCTCGTCCACCGCTCACCCGCTCTCAGGAAAAGGCAGCCAGACGGTTGCCTTCCCTTACCTTAGGCAACCGAATGGCTGCCCGTCCAGCATCCGCCGATGTCGCCACTGATCCGCTAGCCTCCTAGGACGCTGTAGCCGATGTGACGACCGGCCACGCAGGCAAGATCCGCAACCACCCGAATGCGATGGCGGCTGCTGGCTGACGGCCTGCTACCAGGCCACCGGCCGATGGGGCACTGGAGTCAGCGCTCCGGGACCGGGGTGCCGAGCAGACCGTCGCGTACCTCGCGGCCGGCGAGGGGCCGGTCCAGCCGGATCCGGACGGACCGGGTTTCGGCGAGGTCACGGCCCGACCACCAGCGTGAGGGCGGACGCATCGCGACGTGCAGGACGATCCTGCCAGCGTTCTCCTGCGCCGTCGCCCGGTGCAGCACGAAGTCGGGGTGGGTCTCCACGAGCGCCACGATCACGTGGGGATCGTCGGCGCGGTCGTACGCGTCGACGGAGACCTCCTCGATCCTCGGCCGGAGCAGATCCCGGGCCACCGGCACCGCCCCGATCGCGAGCACCGCGAGGAGCACGAGGGCACCAGCCCGGGGTCGCCGCCACCGCTTCATCGCCGCCTCCTGAGGGGAGCAGTTCGGCCCCGCGGGCCGCGATCACGACTTTCCCACCGGATTCGCGCCCAGCTTGCGGGCATGCCCGAGCGGAAGCCCCTTCTTAGCGCTCGTCGGCCGTCCGCGCAAGAGGCGGCGCCGTTTCTGGTGCCTGCTCAGATGCCGCCTCGGCGACCCGCCAGAACTGGCGGGGGGCGTACCCCTCGCGGCGCAGCCAGTGTTCGGTGTAGACGATCCGCTCCGCCGGCACCACGATCAGCGGGCCGATCGGCGGCTCGTCCAGCGGCCGGCACCGTTCCACATGGTCGGACTGCCAGCGGTACGCCGGCCAGTGGTGGTCGAAGTCCGAGTCACCGGGGTGCAGCACCCGGGCCCGGCCGAAGACCTGCGCTCCGCGGCTGCTGGCCTGCCCGACCAGGGGTGCGAAGATCCCGATGGAGACGCGCGGATCGGCGGCGATGTTGCGCATCTTCGGGGAGATCGCCACGGCGGTGAACATCAGGGTGAAGTCGAGGTGGAAGTACCGCACCGGGGTGGCGAGGGGGCCGTCCGGGCCGGCCGTCGCCAGTACGCACATGTTCTGCGACGACAGCAGATTGAGAATGCGCTCCTCAAGGCGGTCGCGGTCGAGGCGGGCGGTGGGGGAGGAGCCGGCGAGCCAGGGATTCGTGACGGGCATACGCGATCTTCCCATCCGCCGTAACCGGGTCGGCGGAGGCCGCGACCGCTGGTAGGTTCGCTGGCCGTGACGGGGACTGCGGAGGAACCGCTGGGCGGGCGCTTCGCCCGGCTCTGGGCGGCCAGCACCATGTCGGCGTTGGGCAGCGGGATGGCGACGGTGGCCGCGCCGCTGTACGTCGCGTCGCGGACCGACGATCCGCTGATCGTGTCGGCGGGCGCCGCGGTGGCGTGGCTGCCGTGGCTGCTGTTCTCGCTGCCCGGCGGGGTGCTCGTGGATCGGGTGGACCGGCGCCGGCTGATGGTGGTCATCGACTGGGTACGGGTGGCCGCCCTGGTGGTGCTGGCCGCCGCGATGGTCACCGGCCGGGCCGGGGTGGCGCTGCTGTACGCGGTGCTCTTCGTGGTCAACGCCGGTGAGGTGGTGTTCCGGACGGCAGCCCAGGCCGTCGTGCCGGCGGTGGTGCCCCGGTCCCGGTTGGAACGGGCCAACGGCTGGCTCAACGGCGGCACCCAGGTGATGCAGAACATGGTCGCCGGCCCGCTCGGCGGGCTTCTCTTCGTGGTGGCCGCCGCCATTCCGTTCGGCGTCAACGCCGGCACGTACGCGCTCAGCGCGGTGCTGGTCGGTCTGGTCGCCGGGTCGTACCGCGGTTCGTCGGTGCCGGGCGTCCGCCGCTCGGTCCGCGCGGAGGTCGCCGAGGGGTTCCGCTGGCTGCTCTCGCAGCGTCTGCTGCGCACCATGGCCCTGCTGATCGGGCTGCTCAACGTCACCCTCACCGCCGCCATCGCGGTGCTGGTGCTGCTGGCCACCGACCGACTGGGTCTCGGCTCGGTCGGCTACGGCGCGTTGTTCACCTGCATGGCGGTCGGCGGGCTGCTCGGTTCGGTGATCGGGGACCGGTTGATCGCCGCGGTCACCGCGACCTGGACCATCCGGATCGGCCTGCTGATCGAGGCGGGCCTGCACCTGGCCCTGGCCGCTTCCCGCAGCGCGGTGGTGGTCGGGGTGGCGCTGTTCGTGTTCGGGGTGCACAGCGCGCTGTGGAACATCGTGGCGAACTCGCTGCGCCAACGGCTCACCCCACCCGCGCTGCTGGGCCGGGTGGGCAGCACCACCCTGTTCCTCGCCGCCGGCGGCAACTGCGTCGGCGCGCTCCTCGGTGGGGTGGTCGCCGGCCGGTTCGGGATCACCGCCCCGTACTGGGTGGGCTTCGTGGCCGCCCTGGCGGTGATCGCGGCGACCTGGCGGGTCTTCGACCGGGCCACGGTCGCCGCCGCGTACGCCGATCCGGCCGCCCCGGCGCCGGAGTCCCCGGCGAGAGTCGCCTGAGGAGGCCGGGTGCCGTCGCTGTCCGTGCCACCGTTGTTCGCCGCGCTGGAGTCCGCCCGTACGGTGCTGATCGCGGGTGCCGGCGGCGGCTTCGACGTGTACGCCGGCATCCCGCTCGCCGTCGCGTTGCGCGACGCCGGGCGGGAGGTGCGGCTGGCCAACCTCTCCTTCACCCAACTCGAACTGCTCGACCTGGATGCCTGGGCGGCGGAGAACGTCGCGGCGGTCACCCCGGACACCACGGGCCCGGACGACTACTTCCCGGAGCGTGCGCTGTCCCGCTGGCTCGCCGGCCGTGGCCTGACGTCCACTGTGTACGCCTTTTCCAGGGTCGGTGTGCAGCCGTTGCGGTACGCGTACCGGCATCTGGTCGACGCGCTCGGCGTCGACGCCGTGGTGCTGGTCGACGGCGGCACCGACATCCTGATGCGCGGCGACGAGTCCGGCCTGGGCACGCCGGTGGAGGACATGACCAGCCTCGCCGCGGTGGCCGGGCTCGACGTGCCGGTGAAGCTCGTGGTCTGTCTCGGGTTCGGCATCGACGCGTACCACGGGGTCAACCACACCCAGGTGCTGGAGAACATCGCCGCGCTGGACCGGGACGGCGCGTACCTGGGCGCGCTGTCCATCCCGGGGGCCAGCCGGGAGGCCGAGCTGTACCGGGACGCGGTCGCGTACGGGCAGGCGGCCACCCCGTCGCGGCCCAGCATCGTGCACGGGCAGATCGCCGCCGCCACTCGCGGCGCCGACGGGGATGTGCACGCTACCCGGCGTACCCGGGGCAGCATGCTGTTCGTCAATCCGCTGATGGCCATCTACTTCAGCTTCCATCTCGACGGGCTGGCCCGCCGCTCGCTCTACCTCGACCGACTGGAGCAGACCGTCGGCATGCGGCAGGTCGCGTCGCGGATCGACGCGTTCCGCGAGGAGGTGCGGCGGCGCACCCCGCGGGTCTTCCCGCACTGACCCGGCCCGTGGGCGGGCTCGACCGGCGTCAACCTGCGCGCACCGGGGGCGGCGGGGTGCGGGGTGGCGGAGCCGCGGGGTGTGGCAGCGTGGGCGGGTGGACGCATCCTCGGTCGACGTCGACCTCGCGCTGGTGGGCGGCGGTGGTGCCGCCTCCCTGGTGCTGGCCGCCCTGGACCGGCATGACCTGACCGGCCTGCGGATCGCCGTGGTCGACCCGCTGCACAAGCGGGGCCAGGACCGCACCTGGGCGTTCTGGGGCACCCCCGGCAGTGACCTCGACCCGTTGCTGAGCGCCAGCTGGTCGCAGGTCGAGGTGGTCACGGCCGCCGGCCGCCGCGTCCTGTCGCTCGACCCGCTGCGGTACGCCATGCTCCGCTCCGGCCCGGTCTACGACCGGGCTGCCGCGGCCGAACGCCGTCTCGGCGTCGTGCGGATCGGCGCGCCGGCCGGGGCGTTGCGCGACGACGGCCACCGGGTGACCGTCCGCGACCCGCACGGGCGGGTGCTGGTCCGGGCCGGCTGGGTGCTGGACTCGCGTCCCCGGCCGCCGGAGCGGCCCGGCCGGACGAGCTGGTTGCAGCACTTCCGCGGTTGGTGGCTGGCCGCTGACCGGCCCACGTTCGACCCGGACCGGGCGGTGCTGATGGATTTTCGCACCCCGCAGCCGGCCCGGGGCGTCTCGTTCGGCTACGTGCTCCCGGTCGACGACCGGTACGCGCTGGTCGAGTACACCGAGTTCGCACCCGCCCTGCTCACCGACGCCCGCTACGACGCGGCGCTGCGCGGGTACGCCGCCCGGCTCGGCCTGGACCTAGCCGCGCTGCGGCTGCGGGAGGTGGAGAACGGGGTCATTCCGATGACCGACGGCCCGTTCGCGCCCCACCCGTCGCCCCGGGTGGTGCGGCTCGGCACCGCCGGCGGCGCCACCCGCCCGTCGACCGGGTTCACCTTCGCCGCGATGCACCGGCAGGCCGACCAGGTGGCCCGGGCCCTGGCCGCCGGCCGGCCACCGGTGCCGGCGCCCGCGTACCCGCGGCGGCACCGGTGGTTGGACGCGGTGGCGCTGCGTGCCCTGGACCGGGGTCACGTCGGCGGGGTGGAGTTCTTCGCCCGGCTGTTCGACCGCAACCCGGCGGAGCGGGTGCTGCGTTTCCTCGACGGCGCCACCTCACCGGCCGAGGAGTTGGCGGTGATGCGGTCCAGCCCGCTGCTGCCGATGGCCGGCGCGGTGCTCGGTGACGCCGTCGACCGGCTGCGTGCCCGGCTGCGTCGCGGCCCGACCCCTGCCGCCGTGGCGGAGGCCGGGCCCGGCGGGTCGGTCGGTCCGGCCGGTGGGCGTACCGGGTAGGTTGCCGGCATGGCGGAGGCGGCGACCGGCCGGGTCGTGGAGATCTGGACCGACGGGGCGTGCAGCGGCAATCCCGGCCCGGGCGGCTGGGGTGTGGTGCTGCGGTGGGGTGATCACGAGCGCGAGCTGTGTGGCGGCGAGGCGACACCGACGACGAACAACCGGATGGAGCTGACCGCCGCGATCCGCGCGTTGGAGAGCCTGACCCGGCCGGTCACCGTGCGCCTGCACACCGACAGCACGTACGTGCGCAACGGCATCACCGGCTGGCTGGCGTCGTGGAAGCGCAACGGGTGGCTGACCGCGGCGAAGCAGCCGGTCAAGAACGCCGATTTGTGGCAGCGGTTGGAGGCGGCCTGCGCCCGGCACGACGTGACCTGGCTCTGGGTGAAGGGCCACAACGGGCACCCGGAGAACGAGCGGGCCGACGCGTTGGCCAACCGGGGCATGGCGGAGGCCCGGGCGGAGGCGGTCGCCGCCCGCTGACGCCGACGGGTTGTGTCGAACCCGGTCGATGAGTAACGTAGCGGATCGGTGCCGTCACGGACAGTCGCCCTCGGAGGTGTCCGGGTGACCGTTGCGCCGCTCACCGACCTGCCCCTCTGGCCGCCGATCAACCTCGACCGCGACCCGCTCGTCCCGCTGGACGTGGCGGAGCGGCACCGCTTCTCCGGGCCGGTCACCCGGGTGCGGCTCCCCACCGACGCGGCGGCCTGGCTGGTCACCCGGTACGCCGACGTCCGGCAACTGCTGCGCCATCCCGACTTCAGCGCCGACCTCAGCCGCCCGGGCTTCCCCCTCCTGCGAGCACGACGAGGACGGCCTTGTCGTGCTCCGCCTCGCCGAGCCCGGGCCGGACGCGGCCGGCCCGCCGCACCTGGCCGTCGACCTGTGCCCGGCCGGGGCGATCAGCCTCGACCCGCCGCCCCGGCCGGATCACTCCACGTTCGGCAGCTCGCCGGTGCCCGAGACCTGGTCGACGTCGTAGCCGGCCCGGCTGGTCTCCCGGGCGGAGCGCCGATCCTCGGCCGGCAGGTCGGCGAAGTCGTCGCCGGTGTCGTCGGTGCTGTGCAGGGACTCGCCCGGCGGTCGCAGCGACGCCTCGTACGCGGTGGCGCCGTCCGGCTCGTCGGTCGGTGCGCGGCCGAACGACTGTTCACTCGTCATGTCAAACTTCTGCCCGCGTCGCTCGTGGATAAACGCCGGGTCAGCGCGCCGCGTCCGGGTGCGTCGGCATCGACGAGCCGCCGGCGCTGGTGCCCGACGAGCCGCCGGCCACCCCGGAACCGTCGTCCTCGGTGACCACGTCCGGCTTCGGTGTGCCCGGCTCCGGCGCCGGTACGTCCGTGTCCGCGTCGACCTGGACCAGCCGGGCCTGACCGGCCTCGTCCTCGGCATGCGCCGGATCGACCGGCTGCTCGCCCTGGCGTACCCGATACTTCACCCGTCCGCCTCCTGTCGATGCCGCGCCGCCCGAGGTGACGCCGACCCCGGCTACCCGGCTCCGGCGCCCCAAAACGTGCGGCCCCGCCCGGAGGTGCCCTCGGCTCAGGACGCGGGGTCCCGCCGTGAGACGGCCTGGTGGCCGTGCCGGGGAGCAGGACTGGCCGGACGTCCCGGGTGATCCACTCGGTGTGCGGCAGGGCGCGGTGTCCGCGCGGTGGGACAGCCCGGGATGCCGCATCCGGAGTCGATCAACGCCGGCGGTCAGCGCCGGCGGCGTGCGGGGGCGGGCCGCCCACGCGAGGGCTGGACCGGGGTGACCGACAGCGACCAGTGCGCGGGCCGGCGCAGGCGGGGCGGCAGGACGGTCCGGTGGTCGCCGCGGGCGGCCTCCAGCTGCGACTGGTGCACGAAGAGGCAGCGCCCGAGGTCGGCGCCGCGCAGGTCGGCGCCGCGCAGGTCCGCCCCGGTCAGGTCGGCCGCGCCGAGGTCGACTCCGCGCAGGTCCGCGCCGATCAGGCAGGCGCCGCGCAGGTTCGCCCCGGACAGTCCGGCGCGGCGCAGGTCCGCCCCGATCAGCACCGCCCCGCGCCGGTCCGGGCCCTCCCGGCCGGCCCGGGCCTGCCCGCCGGCCTGGGACAGCAACTGGTTGACCCGGTCCCGCTCTGCGTCGACGTCCACGGCGAGCAGTTCGTCCGGGGTTCCGTCGGTGAGCCGCCCGGTCTCCGCCAGGGCGGCGGCCAGGTCGTCCCGCAGCGGCCCGGCCGGGGTCAGCGCGAGGGCCTCGGTGAGGTACCAGAGCAACTCGTGCAGCGGCCGCATCACCGCGAACGTGTCGACCATCAGCCGGGCGGTCACCGGGCTCTCCCGCCAGTCCCGGCCGCCGAAGGTCCCCTGCGCGACGTGCTGCCCAGCCCCGAAGCAGTCGAAGACCGTACAGCCGGGGAAGCCCCGCTGCCGTAGGTCGCGGTGGATGCCGCAGCGGGAGTCGGGGCGCAGGTTCGGGCAGGGCTGCCCGGCGGGCTTGTCGATGGCGAAGTCGGCGGAGGCGGCGAACGCCGGCGCGACGCAGCAGATCCCGAAGCAGCGGGCGCAGTCGGCCCGCAGCTCACGTCCGCCGCTCGCCGCCGCTTGCCGTTCCACCGTCTCGGACACCCTGCCCGGCCTCCCATCGTCTCGCCGCCGCGCCGGCCGCGGCGCCGCATCCGGATGCCATTCTCCCGCCCCGGCCGCGGCTGGACGGCGGGTGGGGCGACGCTCTGCCCGTTCTGCCCCGGTATGCGGTATTTCTTCGTATCGTGGGGTGACGAAGGAGGCGGCGGGATGGACGAGCAGGCGCGGGAGCAGGCCCTGCTCACCGCCGTCACCACCGAGCACTTCGTGCTCCAGACCTCGCGCAGCGCCACGATCGCCGAGTCGGTGGGACGGTCGACGATCTTCATGTCGATGCTCTCCGCCGCGCTGATCGGGCTGGGCTTCGTCTCCAGCAGCGGGCACCTGCTGCGGCCGTACCTCGGCGCCGTACTGCCGACCCTGGTGATCACCGGGCTGCTGACCTTCGCCCGGCTGGTGCAGAGCATGGTGGAGAACGAGGTGGACCTGCAGCGGATCCAACGCATCCGCGCCTGGTACCACCGACGGTTCGCCTCCGACCACGAGTTCTTCGCCGACGCCCTGAAGCAGGGTGGCGGCATGCGGGCGGAGTGGGCGGCGGTGGGCAGTCTGCCCGGCCGCCGGCACATGCTGCTGACCGCGGCCGCGTTGGTCGGCGCGGTCAACGCGCTGTTGATCGGGCTCTGCGCCACCCTGCTGAGCGGGCTGGTCGGTGCCGCACCCGGCCTGGCGATCGCGGTCGGTGTGATCGTGGCGCTGGCGGCCTTCGCCGTCCAGGTCGCGTACATCAACCGGGCCTCCATCTCGCTCGGTAGGTGAGCCGGGGCGCGGCGCCGGTGCCGAGCGGGCGGGAATGCCCGAACGGCTGACAACCAGAATCCGGGCCCGCCGCAGCGTATTCAGGAAATGCTGCGGCGATGGCCGAAAGGATGACAACCAAACCGGCCCGTTATTGCACCGAGTCATTGCGTAAACCAGATCGTTGTCAATGCGTGACAACCGATCCGGTCGTTACCGTACCGATTCAATTCGACGTTCCGTAGCGCTTTACCGTCGGTGGAAGGACGTTTTCCCCGCCGTCGGGAGGGCTTGGAATGAGCGACATGTCCCACCCACCGTCGTTGGCCGCCGCCGAGCCGGCCGGGCCGGACCTCGCCGTCGAGACCGGATCCCCGGCCCCGGCCGGTCGGCGGGAGATCGTCGGCCGGTCGCCGAACCAGCTTGCCTGGCTGCGCCTCAAGCGGGACCGGACCGCCCGGGTCAGCGCGCTGACGCTGGTCGTCGCCGCGGTCGTCGCGATCAGCGCGCCGCTGCTCGGCTGGCTCACCGGCATCGACCCGACGGACAAGTTCGTCGATCGGCTCAACGATTTCGGAATGCCGACCGGATACGCCGGCGGCATCAACTCCGACCACTGGCTCGGCCTCGAGCCCGGCAGCGGTCGCGACATCCTCCTCCAGCTCGTGTACGGCCTGCGGACGTCCCTGTTCATCGCCTTCGCCTCGGCCCTGCTGGCCTCGCTCATCGGGGTGGTGGTGGGCGTGCTGGCCGGTTGGGCGCGCGGCTGGCTGGACAGCGTCGTGAACTGGCTGATCGACCTCACCCTGGCGTTCCCGTTCCTCATCTTCGCCCTCGCGGTGATCCCGATCCTCGAGGACCGGTTCTACACCGACCGGGAGGCGCCGTCGCCCGCCTTCCGGGTCGCGCTGATCATCGCCACCTTCGGCCTGTTCAGCTGGACGTACACGGCCCGGCTGGTCCGCGGCCAGGTGATCTCGCTGCGCGAGCGGGAGTACGTCGAGGCCGCCCGGGCCGCCGGCGCGGGCACCGGGCACATCCTGTTCCGGCAGCTGCTGCCGAACATCTGGGCGCCGATCCTGGTCACGGTCTCGCTGAACGTGCCGCAGTTCATCGCCATCGAGGCGGCCCTGGCCTTCGTCAACATCGGCGTCACCGAACCCACGCCCGACCTCGGCCGAATGATCTACAACAGCATCGGCTACGTCGCGAGCGACCCCTGGTACACCCTGTTCCCCGGATTGACGATCTTCCTGCTGGTCCTGGCGTTCAACCTTCTCGGAGACTCGCTGCGCGACTCGCTGGATCCCCGGTCGACCCGGTAACCCCCGGCCATCAAGACGCCCGGCCGGCGGGGGCCGCCGGGCGGGAAGGGAGCAAATTGTGCGAGCAAGAACCCGGACACTGACCACCGGTGTCCTCGCCGCGGCGCTGGTCGCCGCCGGCTGCAGCCCGACCACCGACTCCGGTGGCGGTGGCGGCGACGACAAGGCGAAGACCCAGACGGGCTCGATCTCCTACGAGGCCGCCGACAACAAGGGCCCGGCCAAGGCGGTCGACGGGGCCGCCAAGGGCGGAACGCTCACCATCATGCAGAACTCCGACTTCGAGCACCTCGACCCGGCCCGCAACTACGTCAACGTGCAGCAGGTCGCCGGCGGGCTCCTCTACCGCGCGCTCAACGGCTACAAGGAGGACGGCAGCGGCAAGATGCTGCTCGTCGGCGACCTCGCCACCGACCCCGGCAAGGACGTCAACAAGGACTGCAAGGTGTGGGAGTTCACCCTGCGGGCGGGGGTGAAGTACGAGGACGGCTCCCCGGTGACCAGCAAGGACGTCGCGTACGGCATCGCCCGCTCGTTCGCGTCGAACCTCAACGAGGGGCCGCACTACATCCAGCAGTGGCTCTACCCGGGCGGCGCGTACAACGCGAAGTACCAGGGGCCGTACGACGGCGGCAAGCCGGTGCCGGACGGCATCGAGACGCCCGACGACCGGACCATCCGGTTCACCTTCCCGGAGGCGCACTGCGACATGCCGTACGCGGCGGCGCTGCCCACCAGCGCCCCCGTCCCCGCCGCCAAGGACACTCGGGCCAACTACGACCTGCGGCCCTTCTCGTCCGGACCGTACAAGGTCAAGTCGTACCAGCGGGACGTGGCGCTGGAGCTGGAGCGCAACCCGAACTGGGACCCGAACACCGACCCGCTGCGCAACGCGTACCCGGACGCGATCCGGTTCACCTTCGGGCTGGAGCAGGCGCAGATCGCCGAGCGTCTCGTCGCCGACGCCCCGGCCGACCAGACCGCGATGAGCTGGACCGACGTACCGCCGGCCGTGCTGCCCCGGACCACCACCGCCGGAGTCGTCGAGCGGGTGGTGAAGGGCCCGACGCAGTACGTCTGGGTGCTGAACATCAACACCCAGCGGGTCACCGACCTGAACGTCCGTAAGGCGCTGAACTACGCCGCGGACAAGGACGCCGCGCTCAAGGCGATCGGCGGGCAGGCGGCCGGTTCCCCGGCCACCACGCTGATGTCGCCGACCACCGCCGGCTGGAAGAAGTACGACGTGTTCAACGCCCCGGTTACCGGTGACAAGGCGAAGGTGACCGAACTGCTCGGCGGCAAGCGCCCGAAGCTGGTGCTGGCCCACTCCAACACCGAGCTGCGGACCCAGCAGGCTGAGGCGATCCGGAAGAACCTCACCGACATGGGCTTCGACATCGTGATGAAGCCCATCGAGAGCAGCAGCTACTACGACGAGGTCGGCCGCAAGAACAACCCGTACGACCTCTACATCGGCGGCTGGGGCTCGGACTGGCCGACCGGTTCCACCATCATCCCGCCGCTGTACGACGGGCGGGAGATCGTCGCCGAGGGGAACAACAACCTCTCGTACCTGAACGAGCCGTCGATCAGCGCTGAGGTCGACCGGGTCCGTAGCCTGCCCGCCGCGGAGCAGGACGTCGGCTGGATGGCTCTGGACGAGAAGATCATGCGGGAGTACGTCCCGGTCGTGCCCCTCTACTACGACGCCACCTACGAGCTGCACGGATCGAAGGTCGGCAACCCCTTCCTCAGCGACGCCTTTGGCATCATCTCGCTGAACGGCATCTACCTGAAGCAGTGACCGTCCGTGGGGGCGGCCCGGACCGGGCCGCCCCCACCGTCCACCCGGGGAGGTGCTCCCGTGTTCCGTTTCGTCGTGCGGCGGTTACTCGTCGCCGGGGTGACCCTCGCGGTCATCAGCCTGATCACCTTCGGTCTCTTCTTCGCGGTGCCGAGCAGCCCGGCCAAGGTGATGTGCGGCAAGAACTGCACCGCCGAGGACATCGCCCAGGTCGAGCAGCGGCTCGGCATCGACCAGCCGCTGCCGCGCCAGTACGCCGACTTCGTCAAGGGCATCTTCGTCGGCCGTACCTACGGGTCGGGGGACTTCCAGCAGGACTGCCCGGCACCCTGCCTGGGCTACTCGTTCCGCAACAACCAGCCGGTGACGGAGATCGTCGCCCAGCGCCTTCCGGTGACCTTCAGCATCGTCTTCGGCGGCGCGGTGCTCTGGCTCGCCCTGGGTGTCTCGCTGGGCATGCTGTCGGCGCTGCGCCGTGGGACGGCCTTCGACCGGGCCGCGATCGGCGTCACCCTGGCCGGGGCCTCGATGCAGGTCTACTTCTTCGGGCTGATCCTGCTCTACCTGCTGGTGTACGCCACCGGGCTGCTGCCCTTCCCCAGCTACACCCCGCTGACCGAGAACCCGGCCCGCTGGGCGGTGGGCCTGCTGCTGCCCTGGATGACGCTCGGCTTCCTCAACTCCGCGCTGTACGCCCGGCTGTCCCGGGCGCAGATGCTGGAGACCCTGTCGGAGGACTTCGTGCGTACGGCCCGGGCGAAGGGACTGTCGTCCCGGCAGGTGCACCTGCGCCACGCCCTGCGGGCCGCGATCACCCCCATCGTGACGATCGCCGGGCTGGACATCGGGAGCAGTCTCGGCGGCACCTTCATCACCGAGACGATCTTCGGCCTCCAGGGCCTGGGCAAGGCCACCGTGGAGGCGGTGCAGTTCCTCAACCTGCCGGTGGTCATGGCGACCGTGCTGCTGGCGGCGGTGTTCATCGTGGTCGCCAACATCGTGGTCGACGTGCTCTACGCGGTCATCGACCCGCGGGTCCGGCTGAGCTGACGGAGGTGATCGACATGGTGGAGCTTCCGGTGCCCCGCTCCGGTGAGGGCCCCTATCTGCGGGTGAAGGATCTGCGGGTGCGGTTTGACACCGAGGACGGTGTGGTCCGGGCGGTGGACGGGGTGT
>NZ_JBEYER010000049.1:6839-56675 GCF_040634005.1 Micromonospora sp. NPDC007271 | reverse complement strand
CACTCGCCGACCTGGCGGAGATCGACGCCACCGGCCTGCTGCCCGCGCCGCCCGGTGACCGGCTGCCGTTACGGCCTGGGATCAGAAGCCCGGGCCGTGCTGGTGGCCGTGGCCGTGCCCGTGCCCGTGGCCGTGGCCACCGGCGGCGGCCGGCTCGGCCTTCTCCGGCTTCTCCACCACCAGGCTCTCGGTGGTGAGCAGCAGCCCGGCGATCGAGGCGGCGTTGACGACCGCGTTGCGGGTCACCTTCACCGGGTCGAGGATGCCGGACTTGACCAGGTCGACGTACTCGCCGGTGGCCGCGTCGAGGCCGTTGCCCCACTCCTTGCCGGCGACCTTCTGCACCACCACGTAGCCGTCGTGGCCGGCGTTCTGGGCGATCCAGCGCAGCGGCTCGACCAGCGCCTTGCGCACGATCGAGACGCCGACCTTCTCGTCACCGGTAAGGCCCAGGTCGTCGGCGAGCACCGGCAGGATCTGGGCCAGAGCGGCGCCGCCACCCGGGACCGTACCCTCCTCGACCGCGGCCTTGGTCGCGGCGATGGCGTCCTCGATGCGGTGCTTGCGCTCCTTCATCTCGACCTCGGTAGCCGCGCCGACCTTGATCACGGCGACGCCGCCGGAGAGCTTCGCCAGCCGCTCGGCCAGCTTCTCCCGGTCCCACTCGGAGTCCGAGGCCTCGATCTCCTTGCGGATCTGGGCGACCCGGTCGGCCACCTCGCTCGCCTGGCCGCCACCGTCGACGACGGTGGTGTTCTCCTTGTCCACCACCACGCGGCGGGCGGTGCCGAGCACCTCCAGGCCGACCTGGTCGAGCTTGTAGCCCAGCTCCGGGGCGACCAGCTCGGCGCCGGTCAGGATCGCCATGTCCTGGAGCATCGCCTTGCGGCGGTCGCCGAAGCCGGGGGCCTTGACCGCGCAGACCTTGAGGGTCTTACGGATCGCGTTGACCACCAGCGTGGAGAGCGCCTGGCCCTCGACGTCCTCGGCGATGATCAGCAGCGGCTTGTTGTTCTGGAGGATCTTCTCCAGCAGCGGCAGCAGCTCCTCGATCGCCGAGATCTTCTGCGTGGTGATCAGGATGTACGGGTCCTCCAGGACCGCTTCCTGCCCCTCCACGTCGGTGACGAAGTTCGGCGAGATGAAGCCCTTGTCGAACTGGAGACCCTCGGTCACGTCCAGCTCGGTGACGAGCGCGGAGCCCTCCTCGACGGTGATGACACCGTCGCGGCCGACCTTCTCCATCGCCTCGGCGATCAGCTCGCCGATCGTGGCGTCCTGCGCGGAGACCGTCGCGACGTGCGCGATCGACTCCTTGCCGGCGACCTCGACGGCCCGGCCGAGCAGCGCCTCGGAGACCTTCTGGGCCGCCGCGTCGACGCCCCGCTTGAGGCCGGTCGGGTTGGCCCCGGCGGTCACGTTGCGCAGGCCCTCGCGGACCATCGCCTGGGCCAGCACGGTCGCGGTGGTGGTCCCGTCGCCGGCGACGTCGTTGGTCTTGGTCGCCACCTCCTTGACCAGCTGCGCGCCGAGGTTCTCGTAGGGGTTGGTGAGCTCGATCTCCTTGGCGATGGTCACGCCGTCGTTGGTGATCGTGGGCGCACCGAACTTCTTGTCCAGGACGACGTTGCGCCCGCGCGGGCCGAGGGTGACCTTGACCGCGTCGGCGAGGGCGTTGACACCGTGCTCCAGCAGGTGCCGGGCGTCGTCCGAGAAGCTGAGGATCTTCGCCATCAGTATCCCTTCGAAGCGACGTTGCCCCGGCCCGGCGAGCCGGACCGGGGCAACGACACTGATCGGTTGCTTACTTCTCGATGACCGCGAGGACGTCGCGGGCGGAGAGCACCAGGTACTCCTCGCCGGCGTACTTGACCTCGGTGCCGCCGTACTTCGAGTACAGGACGGTGTCGCCGACCTTCACGTCGAGCGGCACGCGGTTACCCTTGTCATCGATCCGGCCCGGGCCGACAGCGAGGACGGTGCCCTCCTGCGGCTTCTCCTTGGCGGTGTCGGGGATCACGATGCCCGACGCCGTGGTGGTCTCAGCCTCGTTCGCCTGGACCACGATCCGGTCCTCGAGCGGCTTGATCGCAACCTTGGTCGCGGTAGTCACGGGCATACCCTCCTGGGGTACTGGTTTCGTTGCCGGTCGACACGCCGACCGGCGTCAATCTGCCACATGCCACCGGGCGGGGCCGTCGTCGCGGGTGCCGGTCCGCCTGGCGTTCAACCCCCGGACACCGGGCCCGGGCGTTGGCACCCTCAGGGTGAGAGTGCTAATCGCAGGTTATTCCTCGGCTAGCACTCCGTCAAGGAGAGTGCCAACCCGCGCCCGGCGCGTCGCCAGTGTTCCGCCGGTCGGGAGAATGGGCGGGTGGATCTGGACCAGCTCGCCGCGCTGCGTACCCCTGAGGGGTCGGCCGCGCTCGCGGCGGCCGCCGAGGTCGCCGGCGGCGACCCGCTGGCCGCGGCGGCCCGGCTCCGTTCGGCGGGGTTCCCGGCCGGGCTGGCCGCCGCCGCGCTCACCCAGGCCGAGCTGCGCCGCCGGGCGGCCGGCAAGTTCGGGCCGGAGGCCGACCGGATGTTCCTCACCCGGCCCGGGCTGGAGCAGGCCACCCGCCGGGTGGTCGCCGACCGGCGGGCCGCGCGGCTGCACGCCGCCGGGGTACGCACCCTCGCCGACCTGGGGTGCGGTCTCGGCGCCGACGCGCTCGCCGCCGCCCGCGCCGGCATCCGGGTGTACGGGGTGGAGGCCGACCCGGTGACCGCCGCGATGGCCGCCGCGAACGCCGAGGCGGCCGGGCTGGCCGAGCGGTTCACCGTGGCGTGCGGCGACGCGACGGCGTTCGACGTGACCGGGGTGGACGCGGTCTTCTGCGACCCGGCGCGCCGTTCGGCCGGCACCGGACGGCGGATCTTCGACCCGAACGCCTACTCGCCGCCCTGGGACTTCGTCACCGGGCTGGCCGAGCGGGTCCCGCGCACCGTGGTCAAGGTGGCCCCCGGCCTGGACCACGCGCTGATCCCGGCCGGCGCCGAGGCGGAGTGGGTCAGCGTGGCCGGCTACCTGGTCGAGGCCGCCCTCTGGTGCGGCGCGCTGGCCGAGGTCCCCCGCCGCGCCACGCTGTTGAAGGAAGGGTCCCCTGTTAACGCACCCGGTAGAGCAGAGGCCCCCTGTTATCAGCTAGCCGGCTCCGGCGAGGCCGAGGCGCCGGTGGGGCCGGTCCGGCGGTACGTGCACGACCCGGACCCGGCGGTGGTCCGCGCCCACCTGCTCGCCGAACTGGCCGAGGACCTCGGCGGGACGCTGGCTGATCCGAGCATCGCCTACCTCTACACGGACGCCCCGGTCGCCAGCCCGTTCACCCGCTGCCTGGAGGTCACCGACGTGCTGCCGTTCTCGCTGAAGCGGCTGCGCGCCCTGCTGCGGGAGCGCCGCGTGGGCCGGGCGGAGATCCTCAAGCGCGGCTCGGCGCTGGAGCCGGAGAAGCTGCGCCGGGACCTGAAGCTCGTCGGCGAGGAAGCGGCCAGCCTGGTGCTGACCCGGGTGGCCGGCGCGCCGACCGTGCTGGTCTGCCGGCCGGCCTAGAAGCCTGACCGTGAGGCAGTACCTGACGCACGGACTTGACCTCAACTTCGGTTGAGGACATGTGCTGTTGCTCGCCGTTCCTGATCGGAGAAAGCGAGCACCGTTGGACACGACCATTTCATCTCCTCAACCCGCTGAAGGTACTGCGAGACCGTCTCCGTTGACGCTTCCGGTGGTGCTGGTCGGTGTCTTCTTGGTGGCGATGTCGATCTCGGGCACCGCGGTCGCGTTGCCGAGCATCGGCCACGACCTCGATGCCTCCGGCTCTGCCCTGAACTGGATCGTGGCCGGATACAACCTGGCTTTCGCCGCCATGACCTTGGTGGCGGGCTCGACCGCCGACCGGGTGGGCCGGCGCAGGGTTTTCATCGTCGCCGCATTCGTGTTCGCAATCGGCTTTCTTGCCACCGCGCTCAGCCCGTCGATCGTGATCGCCGACATCGCCCGAATCGTGTCCGGTGGCGGCGGGGCCGGAATCATGGCCGCGGGTGGGGCGATCCTGGCCTCCAGCTACAACGGTGCCACCCGCAACCGGGCCTTTGCGCTGATGGGCACCATGGCCGGGATCGGCATCGCGGTCGGCCCCACCTTTTCCGGGCTCTTGATCACCGCGACCGGGTGGCGGGGTAGTTTCGCGGTCTTCACCGTGATCGGTCTTCTGGCCGCGCTCGGCGCGACTCGTACCCGGGAGTCGCGCTCAGAGTCCGGGCGGGCCGACTCGGTTGGCAGCATCCTGTTCGTCGGCGCCTTGACCTGTCTGATGTTCGCACTGCTCGAAGCCCCGTCGCTGGGGTGGACCCATCGGGCCGTCATCGCCACTCTCGTCATCGGTCTGCTGGCGCTGGTGATCTTCGGCATCGTGCAACGGCACAGTAGTTCCCCTGTGCTGGCACCGTCCTTGGTGGCCAACCGCGGATTCATTGGGTGGAGCCTGGCGACACTCACGACCTCGATCGGATTCCTCGGCGTGCTCGTGTTCCTGCCGACCTACCTGCAGTCAGCCGCCGGACTCACCCCGGCGGCGGCCGGCGTGGCGATGCTACTGCTCACCGCACCGGTTCTGATCATGCCGATGGTGGCGGTCACCCTGGTCAACAAGGGCGTCCCCGCGCGAGCCTTGATCATGATGGCGTTACTGCTCGTGGTAGTCGGGAACTTCTGGCTCATGGCCCTCGGGTCCGAGAACACCGTTGCCGTAGTCGCGGCACCACTGCTGATGACCGGGATCGGCATGGGTGTTTCCTTCGGCATCACCGACGGTCAGGCCATGAGCCTCGTCCCGGCCGACTCGGTCGGCATGGCAGCCGGGTTCCTCAACACTCTGCGCGGCGCAGCCGAAGCGCTCGTGATCGCCGCGTTCAGCGCCTCCCTGATCGGTCTCCTCGCGAGCAAGCTCGGCGACCGCACCCATGCGGCGGCGGTGAGCGCAGGTCGCCTTGGCAACAATCCAGCCAGCGAACTGGACGCGTTCACCTGGTCCTGGCATATGACCCAGCTCGGCGTCGGCATCCTGTGCCTCGCCCTGTCGGTCGCCGTCGCCGCCCTCATCTTCGGGAGCAAGGCCAACGGCGCCGAAGGATCTGCCTCAACTTCACTTGACCTCAACCATGGTTGAATTTTTAGCGTCAAACCGTCGCCGAAAAGGAAGGTCAAATACCCCACCGCCTACGTCACCGGCGCACCGCGTCTGATTGATCTGGGAGGACGAGATGCATGCCAGGCCGGACGACCACCTCACCATCGGTGAGGTCGCCCGACGGACTGGCGTGCCCGCCTCAGCGCTCCACTTCTATGAACGCAAGGGATTGATCTTTTCGCTGCGCAACGGCGGCAACCAGCGCGTCTACCCTCGCCACATGTTGCGCCGCATCTCGCTGATCATCGTCGCCAAGCGGCTCGGCATTCCGCTGTCCGATGTGGCTGGCGTCTTTGTGACACTTCCCGCAGATGAGGCGCCGACCCATGCGGCTTGGCAGCGCGTCTCTCGATCGTGGAAACGCCAACTGGAAGAACGACGCCGTGAGATCGAGAGCCTGGAGCAGGAACTCACCGGCTGCATCGGCTGTGGATGTTTGTCGATGAAAGGCTGCCTCCTGCTTAATCCTGATGACGCCCTCGGGCAGCAGGGCCCCGGTCCAGTGCGGTTGCAGTCCAGCGATTCCACGAAGACCCCGCGGAGATCGCGCCGACCCTAGGCGTCTGCCGTCTCCAGGTCCGGCCGGCTGCCGTACCGGCTTTCCACTCGCCCATCCGCCCGGACCGGACTACCTTGTCGGGCATGGCGGGACAGGGCACTCCGGCGACGGCGCTGCTGGCGCGGCGGAGGATCGCGCACAGCACCCATCCGTACGACGTCTCGCCGGATGCGCCGAACTACGGCGCGCTGGTCGCGGCGGCCCTCGGGGTGCCGCCGGAGCGGGTGTTCAAGTCCCTGGTCACCGAGGTCGACGGCGGGCTGGCCGTGGCGGTCGTACCGGTCACCGGGGAGTTGGACCTCAAGGCCCTCGCCGCCGCGTTGGGCGGCAAGCGGGCGACCATGGCGGACCGCGCGGTGGCCGAGCGGGCCACGGGCTACGTGCGCGGCGGGATCAGCCCCCTCGGCCAGCGCAAGCGGCTGCCCACGGTGGTCGACGGGTCCGCACTGGACCATCCGACCGTCTACGTCTCGGCCGGTCGCCGGGGTCTGCAGCTGCAACTCGCCCCAGCGGATCTGGTCGCGCTGACCGACGCGGTCACCGCACCGATCGCGGCCGCCTGAACCACTTCGGACGGTCACCGCGCACGCGTTCCCGCACCTCGTGCCGGGGAGCGCTCTCAGCCGGGTGACGGCCGGACGACAGTGGCGTTGCTGAATTGTTACCGCCGCCAACAAACTACTGGCCTCGACAGTCTTGCGGGCCCAACAAGCGGGGAAATACGTTGCCGGGCACAACAAAACACAAATCCCCCACCCCGGAAAGGACCCGTGCACATGCGCAAGGGCTTCCTCACCTTCGCCGCCGTCGGCCTGCTGGCCGCCGGCAGCATGGCCGCCTGTGGTGACAACGACGGTTCCGACCAGGCCGGCGGCGCCAAGAAGCCGAAGATCGGTGTGATCCTCCCGGACAGCAAGTCCTCCGCGCGGTGGGAAACCGCGGACCGCAAGTTCCTCAAGGAGGCCTTCGACGCGGCGGGCGTCGACTCCGACATCCAGAACGCCCAGAACGACAAGAGCGTGTTCCAGACCCTCGCCGACCAGATGATCACCAACGGGGTGACCGTCCTGATGATCGTCAACCTGGACTCCGGCACCGGCAAGGCCGTGCTGGAGCGGGCGAAGTCCCAGGGTGTGGCCACCATCGACTACGACCGGCTGACCCTGGGCGGCTCGGCGCTGTACTACGTCAGCTTCGACAACGAGGCGGTCGGCAAGCTCCAGGGCGAGGGCCTGGTCAAGTGCCTGGCCGACAAGGGTGTCAAGAACCCGGCGATCGCCTACCTCAACGGCTCGCCCACCGACAACAACGCCACCCTGTTCAAGAACGGGTACGACTCGGTGCTCAAGCCGAAGTTCGACGCCAAGGAGTACACCAAGGCCGCCGACGACGACGTGCCGGAGTGGGACAACGCCCAGGCCGCCACGATCTTCGAGCAGCAGCTCACCAAGGCCGGCGGCAAGATCGACGGGGTGCTCTCCGCCAACGACGGCCTCGGCAACGCGGCCATCTCGGTGCTGAAGAAGAACAAGCTCAACGGCAAGGTCCCGGTGACCGGCCAGGACGCCACCGCCCAGGGCCTGCAGAACATCCTCGCCGGCGACCAGTGCATGACCGTCTACAAGGCGGTCAAGAAGGAGGCCGACGCCGCCGCCGCCCTGGCCATCGGTCTCGCCAAGGGGGAGAAGAAGGACACCGGCCAGACGGTCAAGGACCCGGAGGGCGGCCGGGACGTGCCGGCCGTGCTGCTAGAGCCGAAGGCGATCTACAAGGAGAACGTCAAGGACGTCGTCGACGACGGCTACGTCACCAAGGACGAGCTCTGCGCCGGGGCGTACGCCAAGCTCTGCGCCGACGCCGGGATCAGCTGACCCTTCCGTACCCGCTTCAGGCGGCGCCGCCCGGCACGGGACCCCCGTGCCGGGCGGCGTTCCCGCCGGACGGGACCCGAGACCTTACCTCCGTCCGAAGGAGACCCCGTGTCCGCCACTCCCCTGCTGGAACTACGCGGGATCGACAAGAGCTTCGGTCCCGTCCAGGTGCTTCGCAACGTCGACTTCGCCGCCCACCCCGGTGAGGTGACCGCACTGGTCGGCGACAACGGCGCCGGCAAGTCGACCCTCGTCAAGTGCATCAGCGGCATCTACCCCACGGACGCCGGTGAGTTCCTCTTCGACGGCCAGCCGGTGAGCATCAACGGCCCGCGCGACGCGGCCACGCTCGGCATCGAGGTCGTCTACCAGGACCTCGCGCTCTGCGACAACCTCGACATCGTGCAGAACATGTTCCTCGGCCGGGAGAAGCGCAACGGCATCGTGCTCGACGAGCCGACCATGGAGCAGTTGGCCGCCGAGACCCTGGCCGGGCTCAGCGTCCGTACGGTGAAGTCGCTGCGCCAGCACGTCTCCAGCCTCTCCGGCGGCCAACGCCAGACCGTGGCGATCGCCAAGGCGGTGCTCTGGAACAGCAAGCTGGTCATCCTGGACGAGCCGACCGCCGCCCTCGGCGTCGCACAGACCGCCCAGGTGCTCGAACTGGTCCGCCGGCTGGCCGACAACGGCCTGGCGGTGGTGCTCATCTCGCACAACATGAACGACGTCTTCGCCGTCTCCGACCGGATCGCCGCGCTCTACCTCGGCCAGATGGTCGCCCAGGTGAAGAGCACCGACATCACCCACTCGCAGGTGGTCGAGCTGATCACTGCCGGCCGCTCCGGCAGCCTCGGCCTCCCCGCCGACCCGGCCCCGGGCAGCAACGGCAACGGCGCCGAGCCCGCCGACCCCACCCCAGGAGCCGTCCGATGACCACCACCGCCGTCAAGAGGGAGGGGCCGGCCGCCGTCGCGCCGGCACCCACCGTCGGCAGCCACCTCCACAACTACTGGCGCCGGGTACGCGGTGGCGACATCGGGGCCCTCCCCGCGGTCGGCATGCTCGTCCTGCTCTCCGCGGCCTTCTCGATCGCGCGCCCGTCGTTCCTCACCGCCGGGAACTTCGCCAACCTGTTCACCCAGGGCGCGGCGGTCACCCTGATCTCGATGGGGCTGGTCTTCGTCCTGCTGCTCGGCGAGATCGACCTCTCCGCCGGCTTCGCCAGCGGGGTCTGCGCCGCCGTCCTGGCCAACGTGGTGACCGTGTTCGGCTACCCCTGGTACGTCGCGGTGCTCGCCGCGGTCGCCACCGGCGCGGTCATCGGCACACTCCTCGGCCTGCTGGTGGCGAAGGTCGGCATCCCGTCGTTCGTGGTGACCCTCGCCGGCTTCCTCGCCTTTCAGGGCATCGCGCTGATGCTGGTGGAGGAGGGCAAGAACATCTCGGTGCGGGACGACGTGCTGCTGGCCATCGCCAACCGCAACCTGCCCCCGGCGGTGGGCTGGCTGCTGGCCGCCGTGGCGGTCGCCGGCTACGCGGCGGTCCAGCTGCACCGGCACTGGCAGCGCTCCACCCGCGGCCTGCTGGCCGACCCGATCGCGGTGGTCCTCGCCCGGATCGGCGCGCTGGCGGTGATCCTCGGCGTGGCGGTCTTCATCCTCAACCTGGAGCGCAGCCGCAACGTCCTGTTCACCTCGCTCAAGGGCGTGCCGATCGTGGTGCCGATCATCGCGGTGCTGCTGATCGTCTGGACCTTCGTGCTCCAGCGCACCAGCTACGGCCGGCACGTCTACGCCGTCGGCGGCAACCGGGAGGCGGCCCGCCGCGCCGGTATCAACGTCGACCGGATCCGGATCTCGGTCTTCGTGATCTGCTCCGGCATGGCGGCGGTCGGCGGCATCGTGGCGGCCAGCCGGGCCAACTCGGTCGACCCCAACACCGGTGGCAGCAGCGTCCTGCTGTACGCCGTCGGCGCGGCGGTCATCGGCGGCACCAGCCTCTTCGGCGGCAAGGGCCGGGTGCTCGACGCGGTGCTCGGCGGCGCCGTGATCGCCGTCATTGACAACGGGATGGGCCTGATGGGATACAGCTCGGGCCGCAAGTACGTCGTCACCGGCATCGTCCTGCTCGGGGCCGCCACCATCGACGCGCTGTCCCGGCGGCGTGCCGCCGCCACCGGCAACCGCTGAACCGCTTACGGAAATGGCTGTGGCAATGCGCGCAGGACCGAGCCAGGACGAGATCCGCCGGCAGAACCTGGGCGCGTTGCTGCGGTACGTGCACGTCCACGGCGCCACCAGCCGCGCCGAACTGACCACCGCCCTCGGGCTGAACCGCAGCACCATCGGCGCGCTGACCGCCGACCTGGCCGGTGCCGGCCTGGTCAGCGAGGGGACCCCGAAGGAGACCGGCCGGGCCGGGCGACCGTCGCTGGTCGTCCGGCCCGAGTCGGCCCGGATCTACGCGTACGCGTACAGCGTGGAGGTGGACCGGCTGCGGGCCGCACGGGTTGGGCTCGGCGGTGAGGTGCTCGACCGCCGGGACCTGGACCGGCCCCGGAACCTGCTGGCCGCCGAGGCCGCGCCGGTCCTGGCGGCGGCGGGCAAGGAGATGCACCAGAGCGTGCCGGCGGACGCGACGTGCGTGGGCGTCGGGGTGGCGGTCTGCGGGATGGTCCGCCGCGAGGACGGCCTGGTCCGGCTGAGCCCGACGACCGGCTGGGTGGACGAGCCGATCGGCGCGGTGCTCGCCGCCGAGCTGGGCGCCGACGTACCGATCACCGTGGGCAACGTGGCCGACGTGGCCGCCTTCGCCGAGCACGCCCGAGGCGTCGCGGCCGGCTGCGACAACGTCATCTACCTGTACGGGGACGTCGGCGTCGGGGCCGGCATCATCGCCGGGGGGCGGCGGCTCACCGGGCACGGCGGGTACAGCGGCGAGGTCGGCCACATGGTGGTGGTCCGGGACGGCACGCCCTGCGACTGCGGGCGCCGGGGCTGCTGGGAGACCGAGATCGGCGAGCACGGGCTGCTGCGGGCCGCCGGCCGCTCCGACGCCCGGGGCCGGGACGCACTGCTGGCCGTCTTCGACTCCGCCGACCGGGGGGACGCCCGCGCCCAGGCCGCCGTCCGCCAGGCCGGCGACTGGCTCGGCTTCGGCGTGGCGAACCTGGTCAACATCTTCAACCCGGAGATGGTCATCTTCGGCGGCACCATGCGTGACCTCTACCTGGCCGCCGCCGCCCAGGTCCGCAGCCGGCTCAACTCCAACGGACTGCCCGCCTGCGTGGAACACGTGCGGCTGCGTACGCCCAAGCTGGGCGAGGACGGGGCGCTGATCGGCGCCGCCGAGCTGGCCTTCGAACGCCTCCTCGCCGACCCCCTCGACGTCGGCTGACCGATCACCCCGGCGGGTGAACTTCTAGCCCTCAGCCGTGCCAGGAGCGCCAGAGGGCGGCGTACGAGCCGCCGGCGGCGACCAACTCGTCGTGCGGGCCCAGCTCGGTGATCCGGCCGTCCTCCACCACCGCCACCCGGTCGGCGTCGTGGGCGGAGAAGAGCCGGTGCGCGATGGCGATGACCGTCCGCCCCGCCAGCACGGCGGCCAGCGAGCGTTCCAGCGCCCGGGCGGCGCGCGGATCGATCAGCGAGGTGGCCTCGTCGAGCACCAGCGTGTGCGGATCGGCGAGCACCAGGCGGGCCAGCGCGAGCTGCTGCGCCTGGGCGGGAGAGAGTGGGTGCCCGCCCGCCCCGACCCGGGTGTCCAGCCCGTCGGGCAGCGCCTCCGCCCAGCCCAGCGCGTTCACCGCGGCCAGCGCGGCGCGTACCCGGGCCGGCTCCGCGTCCGGGCGGACCATCGCCACGTTCTCGGCCAGGGTGCCGATGAAGACGTGGTGCTCCTGGCTGACCAGCGCGACGTGGCTGCGCAGCTCGGCCAGGGGCAGCCGGCTGAGCGGGCGGCCGTCCACGGTGACCGAGCCGGCGCGGGGCGGGTGCACGCCGGCCAGCAGCCGTCCCAGTGTGGACTTGCCCGCGCCGGACGGGCCCACCATGGCCAGCGTCTCCCCCGGCCGGGGCACCAGGGTCACCCCGTGCAGCACGTCGTGCCCCGTCCGGTACGCGTACCGGACGTCGTGCGCGGCCAGCCGGCCGGCGCCCGGCACCGGCCCCCGACGGGCGGGCGCCGCCGGGGCGTCGACCGGATCGGCGGCGGGGTCGGCCGCCACCCCGAGCAGCCGGGCCAGCGAGGCGCCGCCGACCTGCAGCTCGTCCAGCCAGGCGAGGAGCCGGTCGACCGGATCCACCAGTTGCTGGGCGTAGAGGGTGGCGGCGGTGACCTGCCCGAGGCTCACCCAGCCCTTGAGGTGGAACCAGCCGCCGATGAGCAGGGTGGCCACCACCGGTACCACGTACCCGAACTCCGCCACCGGCCAGAAGACCGTACGCAGGTACAGGGTGTACCGCTCGGCCGCGTACGACCGGCGGATGTCGGCGTCGGTGCGGGCCCGGCGCCGGGCCTGCTGCCGCAGCGCCTCCGTGGTCCGCGACCCCTCCACCACCTCGCTGATCCCGTCGGTGATGTCCGAGTACGCGGCGTTCTCCCGCAGGTAGCCCTCGGGAGCGCGGCGCAGGTACCAGCGGGTGCCGGCGACCAGCACCGGGACCGCGAGCAGCGCGGGCAGCGCCAGCAGCGGACCGGTCAGCAGCAGCGCGCCGAGGATCAGCAGCACGGTGACCGCCGAGATCAGCGTCTCCGGCGCGGCGAACCGCACCGTCCGGGAGAGCGCGGCGACGTCCCGGGAGGTACGGGTGAGCAGGTCGCCGGTGCCGGCGCGCTCCACCGTGGCCAGCGGCAGGGTGAGCACCCGCTCGACGAACTCCTCGCGCAGCTCGGCGAGGACCCGCTCGCCGAGCCGGGCCGAGGCCAGGTGGGCGAAGCGGACCAGCACCGACTGGGCGACCACGAAGCCGGCGATGGCCAGCGCGATCCGGTCGACGGTGACGCTGCCGGCGCCCCGCGAGATCCCCTCCACCAGGTCGCCGAGGAGCCGGGGCGCGACCAGGCCGGCGGCGGCGGCGAGCGCGTGCAGGCCGAGCGCGGCGGCCAGGCCGCGCGGGTGCCGGCGGACCAGGGCGCGGGCGTACCGGCGGACCTGGCCGGCGTCGGCGACGGGCAGGGCGGCGCTCACCGGTCCTCCTCCCGGCTCACGGTGGCCGCGTAGCGCGGCTCGGCGGCGAGCAGCTCCTCGTGGCGGCCCTCCGCGACCACCTTGCCGTCCTCGACGAACACCACGTGCTCGGCGCGGCCCAGCACCAACGGACTGGTGGTGCAGACGAGCGTCGTCCGACCGGAACGCGCGGCGCCCAGCCGGTCGGCGATCCGCGCCTCGGTGTGCGCGTCCACCGCGCTGGTCGGCTCGACCAGGATCAGCGTCTCCGGGTCCGCCACCAGCGCCCGCGCCAGCCGGAGCCGCTGCCGCTGCCCGCCGGAGAACTCGCGGCCGCGTTCGGCCACCTGGCTGTCCAGCCCGTCGGGCAGCCCCTCGACGATGTCGGTCGCGCTGGCCGCGGCCAGCGCCGCCTCGACCGCGGCCGGGTCGCCCCGGTCGCGCGGGTCCAGCTCCGTCCGCAGCGGGCCGCTGAAGAGCTGCGCGTCGTTGTCGACCACCAGGATCCGCTCCCGCACCGTCGCCAGCGCCACGTCCCGCAGCGGTACGCCGTGCAGCGTCACGTCCCCGTCGGCGTACCGGCCGAGCCGGTCGGCGATCTCGGCCGCGTCCTCGGGGGCGGCGGCCGCCAGCGCGGTGAGCCGGCCCGGCCGCAGCACCAGCCCCGACCGGACGTCCACCAGCTCGCCCGGCCCGTCGGGCAGGTGCACCGGGCGGGCCGGGTCGGTGAACTCCGGGACGAGCCGCAGCAGCCGGACCACCCGACGGGCGGCGACGTGTCCCCGGGTCAGCTTGTCCGCCGCCTCGGTGAGGTTACGCAGCGGGCCGACCAGGAAGGCGGTGTAGCCGTAGAACGCGACGAGCTGGCCGGCGCTGATCTCGCCGGCCAGTGCGAACCGGGCCCCCAGCCAGGTCACCAGCACCAGGAAGACGCCGGGCAGCAGGATCTGCGCCGCCTGGAGCAGCGACTCCACCCGGGCCACCCGCAGGCCGTCGGCGCGCAGCGCCTGGGACTGCTCCCGGTACCGGGCACCCAGCACCGGTTCCCCACCCACGCCGCGCAGCACCCGCAGGCCGGAGACGATGTCGGCGGCGCGGGCGGTGAGCCGCCCGGTCGAGTCCCGGTACGCCGCCTGCTGCCGGTGCAGCGGCCGGATCAGCAGCGCCACCAACGCCATCAGCAGCGGCACGCCGAGCACCACGACCAGCCCGAGCGGCAGGGACGCGCTGAGCAGGATCGCCGCGACCGTGCCGATCGCCACCACCGCCCCGGTACCCCGGGCGGTGATGTCGACGGCGCTGCCGATGTGCTCGATGTCGGCCGTCCCGATGCTGACCACCTCGCCCGCGGCGACCCGCCGGGGCAGTGCGGCACCGAGTCGGTTGGTGGCGTCCACGGCGACCTGCACGGTCCGGTACGCGGCACCGAGCCAGTTGTGCACCGCGCAGCGGTGTCGCAGGATGCCCGCGGTGGCCTGGAGGAGGCCCAGTCCCAGCAGCACGAGCCCCCAGCGCAGCAGGGCGTCCGGGTCGCGGTGGGCGAGGCCGGCGTCGACGGCCCGCCCGACGGCGGCCGGCATCAGCGCCTGCGCCACCATCCAGACGACACCGAACGCGATGCCGGCACCGAAGGTCAGCGGGTGCCGACCGGCCAGCCAGACCAGGTAACGGGTGGCGGACCGGGCGTCGGGGGTGCCGGGATCGCCGGCCGGGGAGAAAGGCATGACGCCCCGACGCTAGGTGGCCGGTACCCGGCCACGCCAACCAATTCCCGCCGCTCGCCGGCGGTGCCGGGTCAGCGGTCGACCTGCGTGAAGTCCCAGACGTGCGGCGGTCGCGCCACGAGTCGCACCGGCGGCTCGGGCAGGTCCCGGGGGTTGCTCCGCCACTTGGAGATGACCACCAGCCGGTGGTCGGTGGAGGAGAACACCTCGCTGGACAGGTGCAGCGGGTCGTGCTCGAACTCGGGCAGCACGGTCTCGCAGACCCAGGTGATCAGGTCGGCGAAGCCGTACGGCTCGGCCTTCGCCTCCCACATCCGGACGATCACGACGCTCCCCTCCCCCTCAGACGCTGACCACGGTCAGCGGCATCGCCGAGTCCGCGGGCAGGTCGAGGCGGCTCGGCGCGACACCCGAGGCGACCAGGTGGGAGCCGAGCGCGGCCACCATCGCGCCGTTGTCGGTACACAGTTTCGGCCGGGGCGTACGCACCCGGATGTGGTGCTTGGCCGCCCGGTGCTCGGCCATCGCCCGCAGGCGCGAGTTGGCCGCCACCCCACCGCCGATCACCAGCGTGTCGATCCCGCTGCTGCGGCAGGCGTCCAGCGCCTTGCCGACCAGCACGTCGCAGACCGCCTCCTGGAAGGAGGCGGCCACGTCGGCGACCGGCACCGGCTCACCGGCCCGCTGCCGCGCCTCCACCCAGCGGGCCACCGCGGTCTTCAGACCGGAGAAGGAGAAGTCGTAGCGGTGGGCGGCGAGGTCCTTGGGCGCGGTCAGGCCGCGCGGGAAGGCGATCGCCGCCGGGTCACCGGCCCGCGCCTCCCGGTCGATCCACGGGCCGCCGGGGAACGGCAGCCCGAGCAGGCGCGCCACCTTGTCGAACGCCTCGCCGGCCGCGTCGTCGATGGTCGAGCCGAGCGGGGTGACCCCCCGGGCCAGGTCGTCGACGCGCAGCAGCGAGGAGTGTCCGCCGGAGACCAGCAGGGCGACCGCCGGCTCGGGCAGCGGGCCGTGCTCCAGGGTGTCCACGGCGACATGCGCGGCGAGGTGGTTCACCCCGTAGACCGGCTTCTCGGCGGCGACCGCGTACCCCTTGGCGGCGGCGACCCCGACGAGCAGCGCGCCCGCCAGGCCGGGCCCGGAGGTGACGGCGATCGCGTCGATGTCCGCGAGCGTCACCCCGGCCTCCTTCAGCGCCCGGTCCATGGTCGGCACGATGGCCTCCAGGTGAGCGCGGCTGGCCACCTCGGGCACCACCCCGCCGAACCGGGCGTGCTCCTCGACGCTGGAGGCCAGCGCGTCGGCGAGCAGGGTGTGCCCGCGCACGATGCCGACCCCGGTCTCGTCGCAGGAGGTCTCGATGCCGAGGATCAGGGGTTCGTCAGCCATGCTCGTCAGTCCTCGTTGCGCTGCATGACCAGCGCGTCGGTGTTGCTCGGTTGGTAGTAGCCGCGCCGCACGCCGATCGGCTCGAAGCCGTACGTCGCGTAGAGGCGCTGGGCCGGGGCGTTGTCCGCCGCCACCTCCAGCAGGGTGCTGCGTACACCGCGCCGGGCCACCTCGGCGAGCAGCGCCTCCAGCAGCGCCCGGCCGATCCCCCGGCGCTGCGCGTCCCGGCGGACCGCGATGTTCTGCACCCAGGCCTCGTCTGGCGGCGCCACCAGCAGCCCGGCATAGCCGAGCACGCTCCCGTCGTCGTCCATGGCGACCAGGTAGAAGTGCCCGTTGGCCAGCTCGTTCCAGAACATCGCCGGGGACCACCGCTCGGCGCCGAAGAGGTCCGCCTCGATCGGCAGCACCTGGTCGATGTGCCACCAGCGGAAGCGCCCGAGCCGCACCCCCGTCATCGCAGGACCGGCTTGTGGCCGGTGGCCGCGACGGCGTCCGGACGACGCAGGTAGAGCGGGGTGAGTGGCTCGCCGGGCGCGCCCGCCCGGATCCGCTCGGCGGCGAGCCCGGCCAGCGCTGTGGCGTCCGGGTAGCGCGGTTCCTCGCGGACCGGCAGGCCGAGGACGTCCGCGTACCGGTGCGCGCCGTCGCCGACGGCGACGGTGACGGCGAGGTCCCGGGCGCGCTCGGCGGCGACCACGGGGGCGTCCACGTTCGGCCCGGCGATCCGCTGGCCGGCGCCGTCGTAGACCGCCCAGTAGACCTCCCGGCGCCGGGCGTCGCTCGCGGCCAGGACCGGCTCGCCGGCGGCCGCCGGATGGCCGATCCCGTCCAGCGAGCAGACCCCGTACGTAGGGACGCCGAGCACCTGTCCCATGGTGGCGGCGGTTACCAGGCCGACCCGCAGCCCGGTGAACGGCCCGGGGCCGAGCCCCGCGACGATCGCGGCGAGGTCGCCGGGGCGGGCGTCGGCGTCGGCCAGCACCGCGTCGACCTGCGGGGCGAGCAGCTCCCCGTGGGCCCGGGCGTCGACCGTGCACCGCTGCGCGCGGGCCACGACACCGTCCGCCGAGACCTCGACCAGGGCCGCGGTCACCGCCGGGGTCGAGGAGTCCACCACGAGTACGAGCACGGTATGCCAGCGTAGCCGCAGTGCGGTCACGCCCGGTCACGGGTGGGACCGGGCGTGACCGCTACTGACAGTGAGCTCAGTCCCGAAGGCGCATCACTTGTCAGCGATATGCCTCTTAGGCATAAATATGACTCAGAGGCATATCGCTCACGACTCTTCGTCATCATGCGGAGATGCCCGAGAGCCGCCTCGCCCGCCAGATCGCCACCGCCGTCCGGCACCAGCGGGAGCTCCACCAGCTGACCCAGCAGGCCCTGGCCGATCTGGCCGGGCTCAGCCAGGGCGCGGTCGCCCGCATCGAGCGGGGTGACCGGCTGCCGAGCCTGCCCGTGGTGGAGCGGCTGTTCGCCGCGCTCGGCCGGCAGCTCCGCGTGGCGGTCGAGCCGCTGGACACCCACCTCGACGCGGCGCTCGACGCGCTGGCCGAACGGTCGCTGATCGAGCGGATCGAGGAGCTCGGGTTGGACCGGATGCTCGACGCGCTGGGCGACCTGCCGTACGTGCTGACCGGGAGCAGCGCAGCGCTGCTCCAAGGGGCGCCGCTGCCGGTGGACGCGGTGGAGGTGGCGGTGCGCTGGTGCGACTCGGCCCGCCTCACCGGCTGGCTCGAGGAGGCGTACGGGCAGCGCTGGAACGCCCGGTGGGAGGAGTGGGGCGGGCGCCGACTGGAACCCGAGGAACCGGGCGAGCACCGCTGGCGGACCCGCTACGGCGAGCTGCGGGCCCGGATGTGCGACGAACTGCCGGAGCCGGTCGAGGTGCGGCACGGCGGCCGGAGCTACCCAGTCGAGCCGCTGGCCCGGGTCGAGGTGGCCGACCCGGGCGCCGCCGACCTGCTACGCCGCCACCGGCAGCGGCTCGCCCTCAGCTGGGCCGGAGGCGAGACGCGAGCCGGGTGCGAGACGCGGGCCGGGTCAGCCGGCTGACCGTTCCCAGTCGACGGTGGGCAGGCCGGCGTCGGCGAGGGCCTTGTTAGCCGCGCTGAACGGCCGGCTGCCCAGGAAGCCGCGCGGGTTCATCGGGCTGGGGTGACCGGCCTCCAGCACCACGTGCCGCGGGTTGCTGACCAGGGCCGCCTTCTTGCGCGCGTAACCGCCCCAGAGCAGGAAGACCACCCGCTGGTCGAGGGCGTCCAGCGCCCGGATGGTGGCGTCGGTGAACTCCTCCCAGCCCTGGTTGGCGTGCGAGCCCGGGCTGGCCTCGCGGACGGTGAGCACCGAGTTGAGCAGCAGCACGCCCTGCGCCGCCCAGCCGGTCAGGTTGCCGCTGCGCGGCTTCGGCACGCCCAGGTCCTCGCCCAGCTCCTTGAAGACGTTGCGCAGCGACGGCGGCACCGACACCCCCTCGCGCACGCTGAAGCTCAGCCCGTGCGCCTGCCCCGCCTTGTGGTACGGGTCCTGCCCGAGGATCAGCACCCGGGTCTCCGCCGGCCCGCACAGCCGGTAGGCGGAGAAGAGGTCCTCGACCGGCGGGTAGACCGTCCTGGTGGCGTACTCGCCGGCGACGAAACCGGCCAGCGCCGCGGTGCGGGCCGGGTCGAGGTGCGGGGTGAGCACGGCCCGCCACGCGTCGGGCAGGAGCGCCAGCAGGTCGAGGGTGGGGGCGTTGTCGGGCATCGGCAACCTTCCGCGGTGGAGATCGGTCCCGGGCACTGTAGGCGCCGGGTACGACAGTCGTCAGTCGAGGGCGGCGAGGCGCCGGGCCCAGTCGCCGCCGACCGGCTCCAGCGTGACCACCCGGGTGTCGTCGTCCCGCCGATCGATGCGGACCCGCAGGTGCGCGTCGACCAACTGCTCGACCATCCCCTCGCCCCACTCGACCACGGTCACCGCCTCGTCAACCGAGGCGTCCAGGTCCAGGTCGTCGATCTCCGCGCGCGGATCGGCGGACTCCCCCAGCCGGTACGCGTCGGCGTGCACCAGGGTCACCCGCCCACCCCGGGCCGGGTCCGGCCGGTGCACCCGGGCGATCACGAAGGTCGGCGAGGTGATGTCGCCGCGTACGCCGAGACCGCCGCCGATGCCCTGGGTCAGCGCGGTCTTGCCGGCGCCCAGCGGGCCGCTGAGCAGCAGCAGGTCACCGGCGTGCAGCAGACGGGCCAGCCGACGGCCGAACTCGTGGGTGTCGTCGACCGTCTTCAGCTCCACGACGACGGTCACAGCGCCTCCAGGAAGGCTTCCAGCGCCGCGTTGACCTCGTCGGCGTGCTCCAGCATCACCACGTGCCCGCTGTCGTGGATCTTCACGTACTCGGCGTGCGGCAGCCGCCGGACGATCTCCTCGGAGTGGGTCACCGGCGTGATCATGTCCTTGTCCCCCACGATCACCAGCACCGGCGTGCCGGCCAGCGCGGCCAGCGCCGGGAAGCGGGAGTGGGTGGCCAGCGTGCGCAGGTAACGGGTGACCGTGTCGGCGGAGGTGCGCGAGTTCATCGTCTCGACGTACGACACCAGGGCGGGGCTGGGCTTCGGGGTGCCGAAGCCGTACCTGCGGGTCAGCAGCCAGGCGACGTTGGACGTGGACTGCCGAGCCTTGTCGATCATCGTGCCGCCGTAGCGGGCGGCGTTGCTCATCATGTAGAGCACCGGCCCGCCGACCCGGCCGAGCAGCGCGGGAGCCACCAGCTTCGTCTCGGCGAGCAGGCCGCCCGAGGTGGCCACCAGCACGATGCCGACCACCCGGTCGCCGAACAGCTCCGGGTACAGCTCGGCCAGTGCCATGATCGTCATGCCGCCCATGGAGTGGCCGACCAGCACCAGCGGCCCCTCCGGAGCCACCTCGTCGATCACCCGGCGCAGGGTCCGGCCCAGCGTGGCCAGGTCGTACTCGCCGGTCTCCAGCCTCCCGGAGCGGCCGTGCCCCGGCTGGTCGTAGGCGACGATCCGGTAGTCGCCGCGTGCGGCGAGCAGCTTGCGCTGGAAGTGGAAGGTCCCCATGTCCAGGCAGAAACCGTGCACCAGCACCACGGTCGGGTGCCCGGCGACCGGCCGGGTCGGCTCGACCACCTCCACGTGGATGTCGGTGCCGTCCGGCATCTCCAGCCGGAGCGCCTCGTCGTACCGTTGCTCGCCGAAGACCTCCTGGGCGTACGGATCGGTGGGGTCGGTCTTGAGACGGCGGATCAGGAGCCGCTCGCTCACCACGCCCGCGGCGAGCCCGGCCGCGGCGACGCCGACGGCGGCACCGACCACTCCGGCGACCCGGCCGGCGGCGGTGCGTGGCCGGGGGATCCTCACGGGCGCTCGCCGTCGTAGACGCGGGGCACCCGGACCCCGCCGAACCGGGTCACGATCTCGTAGTTGATCGTGCCCACGGCTTCGGCCCAGTCGTCCGCGGTGGGCTCGCCGCCCACGCCGCTGCCGAAGAGCGTGGCAACGTCTCCGGCCGCCACCTCGTCGTCGCCGCAGTCCAGCACGAACTGGTCCATGCAGACACGGCCGGCGATGGTCCGCCGCTTACCGCCGAGCTGCACCGGGCCGGTGCTGGAGGCGTGCCGGGGCACCCCGTCGGCGTACCCGAGCGGAACGACGGCCAGGTTGGCCTCCCGCTCGGTGAGGTAGGTGTGACCGTACGACACGCCGGTGCCGGCCGGGACCCGCTTGGTCAGCATCACCCGGGCCCGGGCGGTCATCGCCGGGCGCAGGCCGAACCGCTCACCGGCGATCGGCGAGAGACCGTAGACGGCCAGGCCGGGACGGACCAGGTCGAAGTGGGCATCCCGGCGGGTCAGGGTGGCGGCCGAGTTGGCCAGGTGCCGGTACTGGGGGCGCAGCCCCGCCTTCTCGGCCATGGCCAGCCCCTCTTCGAAGACCGCGAGCTGCCGGTCGATGGTGGGGTGGCCGGGCGAGTCCGCGTACGCGAAGTGGCTCCACGCCCCGACCACCTCGACCAGGCCGTCCGCCTGGGCCTTCGCCGCGGCCTCCAGCAGGGCGGGCCAGTCGGCGACGGTCGCGCCGCCGCGCGACAGGCCGGTGTCGATCTTCAGGTGCACCCGGGCCGGCCGGTCCGCCCGGCGGCCCGCCTCGACCAGCTCGTCCAGCTGGGTGAGGCTCGCGCAGCCCAGGTCGACGCCGACCGCGACGCCGTCGTGCAGCGGCAGCCCCGGGGCGAGCAACCAGGCCAGCACGGGCGCGGTGATGCCCTCCCGGCGCAGGGTGAGCGCCTCGTCGAGGGTGCAGACCCCGAGCCAGTCCGCGCCGGCGTCGAGCGCGGCGCGGGCGGCCGGGGCCATGCCATGACCGTAACCGTCCGCCTTGACCACCGCCATCAGCTCGGCGCTGGTGCCCGCCTTGAGCTGGGCCACGTTCTCCCGGATCGCGTCCAGGTCGACGCGCACCTCAGCCTGCCACATGCCCCCAGCCTACTTCCGCCGCTGATCACAGCGGCCGTGAGCCGCCCGGTCCGCTCGCCGGATCGGGCCGGGGCACGCCGGCAGCCGGCGACGCGGTCAGCCCAGCCGGGCGAGCACCGGACGGAGCGCGGTGGCCACGTCGGGCGCGGTCACCGGACCGCCCCGGGCCGCCTCCCGGCCGGCCAGCCCGTGCAGGTACGCCGCCGCGGCGGCCGCCCGCTCGGCCGGCAACCCGGCGGCGAGCAGCGAGCCGAGCAGCCCGGCCAGCACGTCGCCGGTGCCCCCGGTGGCCAGCACCGCGGTGCCGGTCGGGTTGACGTACGCCCGGCCGTCCGGGGTGCCGATGATCGTGCGGTCGCCCTTGAGCAGCACCACGGCGTTCATCCAGGCGGCCAGCCGCAACGCCGACCCGACCCGGTCCGTCCCCGGGTTCTCGCCGCAGAGCCGGGCGTACTCCCGGTCGTGCGGGGTCACCACGATCGGGGCGTCCCGCTTGCGCAGCAGGTCCGCCATCGCGCCGTCGACCAGCAGGGTCAGCGCGTCGGCGTCGAGCACCACCGGCACCGGCGCGGCGAGCACCGCGCGCAGCTCGGCGGCGGCCTCCTCGCCGGTGCCCAGCCCCGAGCCGCAGACCCAGGCCTGCACCCGGCCGGCGTCGGCGACCCGGCCGGTGGCGATCACCGACGGATGCTGGTGCAGCACCTCGGCTCGGGCACCCCCCGCGTACCGGATCATGCCGGTCGGCCCGGCCAGGGCGCCGCCGACCGAGAGCACGGCGGCACCCGGGTACGTGGCCGAGCCGGTCGCCACCCCGACCACGCCCCGGCCGTACTTCTCGGCGGACGGCCCCAACCGGGGCCACCAGTCGGCCACGTCCGACCACTCGGTGACCCGCAGCGCCGGGGTGCCGCGCAGCCACGGCCCCAGCCCGATGTCGACCAGCTCGACGTGCCCGGCGAGCGCGGCGGCCGGGCCGACCACCAGGGCCGGCTTCAGCGCGCCGAAGGCGACCGTCACGTCGGCGCGTACCGCGCAGGGGCGGCCGGCGGCGGTGAGCGGCACGTGGCCGGTGTCCACCGCGACGCCGCTGGGCACGTCCACCGCCACCACGGTGGCCCGGGTGCCGTCCCGCCCGGAGCGCGCCGCCAGGCTCGCCGCGAGTTGCTCGGCGGTCTCCCGCAGCCCGCCGGTGCCGCCGATCCCGACGATGCCGTCGAGCACCAGGTCCACCAGGGTCGGGGGCCGGTCGACGACGCGCCCACCGGCCGCCCGCAGTGCGGCCAGCCCCTCGGCGTGCGCCCGGCCCGGGGTGAGCAGCAGCGCGGACACCGCCGCGCCCCGCCGGGCCAGGTGCGCGCCCGCGTACAGGGCGTCGCCGCCGTTGTCGCCGGAGCCGACCAGCAGCAGCACCCGGGCACCGTAGACGCCACCCCGATCGGCGAGCAGCAGCGCGCAGCGGCGGGCCAGCCCGGCGGCGGCCCGCTGCATCAGCGTCCCCGGCGGCAGGGTGGCCATCAGGCCCGCCTCCGCCGCGCGTACGTCCGCGACCCGCCACACCGGTTTCATGCCACCCCGTCCCGTCCGCTCGTCCCGGGCGGGCCGGCCGGCCCGCCCGGTCGGTTCACCGTTCCGCGACCACCATCGCCGACGCGATGCCGCCGTCGTGCGACAGCGACAGATGCCAGCGGTTGATCCCGCGTTCGGCCGCGGCGGCGGCGACCGTGCCCGAGACGGTCAACCAGGGTCGACCGTCCGGATCCGGCACGATCTCGCAGTCGTGCCAGCTCAGCCCGGCCGGCGCGCCGAGCGCCTTGGCCACCGCCTCCTTCGCGGCGAAGCGCGCGGCCAGCGACTCGGGCGAACGCGGATTGCCGGAGCGGGTGTACCGCTCGGCCTCGGTGAAGAGGCGGTCGGCGAGCAGCGGCGTCCGCGCCAGGGCCCGGGCGAACCGGTCCACCAGTACGACGTCGATGCCGACCGCCACGATCACGAACCTCACCCTACCGGCGGTCGCGGCCGCAGCTTAGCCACCGGGTGCGCGGTGGACAACGCCTGTGGACAACCCGCGGGTATGACCACCGCCGGTTGTCCACAGGGCCGGTGCGGGCGGTCGCCCGCCCCCTAGCGTCCCCGGTGCCCGATCCGCCCGCCGCGGCGCGGGCGTCCGTCCGCCGCCGGAGTCCACCGTCGGCGGCCTCTGCCGTGGGGAGGCACCGATGACCGAGGAGCCGTTCGCCGTCGAGCCGGAGCTGCTGCGCGGCGTCGCCCGGAAACTGGGCGACGACGCGTACGCGCTGGCACAGTCGCTGGCCGGCGTGCCCGGGCTGGTGACGCCGGCCGACGGTTGGCGGGTCGGGGCGGCGCTGGCCGAGTTGGAGGCCGCGACGCACCGCTGGTGCGCGCTGCTCGCCGTCCGGACGGCGGCCACCGCCGAGGCGGTCCGGGCCGCCGCCGACAGCTACGAGACGGTGGACGAGCGGGCCGCCCGGCGGCTCGCCGGGGTTCCCCGGTGAACGGCACCCCGTTCGTCCGCCCGGCCGCCGACCCGTCCCCGCCGGTCGGCTACACCCAGCTCTGGCGGGCGGACCCGGGTGCCTGGGTCGCGGCCGGGGCGGCCTGGCGGGGCCTCACCGCCCCGGTCCGGCGACGGGCCGACGGGCTGGACGCCCGGATCGCCGCCCTGCGTCCCGGCTGGTCCGGTGGGGCCGCCACCGCGGCGCGCGGGCGGATCGGCGGGCTGCGCGACGCGCTGACCGATGTGCTGCCCGCGCTGATCGAGGCCGATCAGGTGCTCGCCGAGTTCGCCGCCCGGCTGGCCGCGGCGAAGGCCCGGCTCGCCGCCGCGGTGGCGCACGCCGACGCGGGCGGCCTGCTGGTGGAGCGGACGGGTGCGGTCCGGCCCGATCCGGCCCGGTCCCACCCCGGCGACCGGCTCGGGCCGGCGCTGACCCAGGTGGCGGCCGAGGTACGCGGTGCGCTGGCGCTGGCCGGCGCGGCGGACCGGGAGGCCGCCGCCCGGCTGGGCACGTTGAGCACGGCGGCGGCCAGCGGGTGGGTGAGCGTCCCGCCCCCCGGGCGGCCGCCGCCCGGTGCCGGTCCGGTCGAGGTGAGCCGGTGGTGGGCCGGGCTCACCCCGGCCGAGCGCCGCTGGCTGGTCGGGCACGAGCCGACCCGGGTCGGCCGCCTCGACGGGGTGCCGGTGGCGGCTCGGGATCAGGCCAACCGGCTGCTGCTGGGCGGGCGGCGCGAGGAGCTGCTCGCCCGGCGCCGGCGGTTGCTGACCCCGCTGCCGCCGGGCCCGGCCGAGCTGGCCCGGGTGGCCCGGCTGGCCCGGGTGGAGGCGGCGCTGCGCGGCCTGGACGCGCTGGGCGGGCGACTGACCGCGTCGGAGCCACCCCGGGCGTACCTGCTGGGGCTGGACCCCACCGGGGACGGGCGGGCGGTGGTGGCGCTGGGCAACCCGGACCGGGCCGGCGCGGTGCTGACGTACGTGCCGGGGACGGGCACGGACCTCGCCGACGCCCCGGGGGAGCTGGGCCGGGCCGCCCGGGTGCTGGGCCGCTGCGCGGCGCTCGGGCCGGGCGAGGAGACGGCGGCGGTGCTCTGGCTGGACTACGACGCGCCGGATGTCCTCCCCGAGGCGACCCGGTCCCGGCAGGCCGAGGACGCCGGGCCGGCGCTGCACCGGTTTCAGGAGGGGCTGCGCGCCTCGCACGAGGGCCCGCCGGCCCGGCAGACCGTGCTCGGGCACAGCTACGGCTCGGTGGTGGTCGGCATGGCGGCCCGCGACCACGGGCTGAGCGCCGACGCGTTGGTCTTCGTCGGCTCGCCCGGGGTGGGCGTCGAGCACGCGGGCGAGCTGCGCATGCCGCCCGGGCAGGTCTGGGCCAGCACCGCCCCGGACGACGTGATCCGGCTGGCCCGGTCGCCGGAGGAGCTGGCCCGCCGGGCGATGCTGACCGGGACGCCCCTCGGCCCGGCGGCGGCCGCCCTGGACGGCCACGAGCTGTGGTTCGGGCGGGACCCGAGCGACCCGGGCTTCGGCGGCCGGCGCTTTCCCAGCGGCCGGTACGGCCACAGCGGCTACTGGGAGGCCGGCAACCCGGCGCTGGACGGCATGGCCCGGATCGTGCTGGGCCGGTGAGCGCCACCGGGCCGGACGCGGCGCGGCCCCTCCACCACGAGGCGGAGGGGCCGTGCCGAGGCCGGCTACTCGACGGTGACCGACTTGGCCAGGTTGCGCGGCTGGTCGACGTCGTGTCCGCGGGCGGCGGCGATCTCGGCGGCCAGCACCTGGAGCGGCACCGTGGTCACCAGCGGCGCCAGCAGTGTGGGCGTACGCGGCACGTAGATCAGGTGGTCGGCGTAGCGGACGACCGCCTCGTCCCCCTCCTCCGCGATCACGATGGTGCGGGCACCCCGGGCCCGCACCTCCTGGATGTTGGAGACGACCTTGTCGTGCAGCATGCCCCGGCCGATCGGCGAGGGCACGATGCAGATCACCGGGGTGCCCTTGTCGATCAGCGCGATCGGGCCGTGCTTCAGCTCACCGGCGGCGAAGCCCTCGGCGTGCATGTACGCCAGCTCCTTGAGCTTCAGCGCGCCCTCCAGCGCCACCGGGTAGCCGACGTGCCGGCCGATGAAGAGCACGGTCGGCTCGGACTTCAGCTCGCGGGCGAGCTCGCGGACCGGCTCGATCCGGTCGAGCAGCTCGCGCAGCTTGCCCGGCATCTCCTGCAACTGGGCGACGACCGCGCCCACCTCGTCGGCGAACTTGATCCCGCGCACCTGGGCCAGGTGCAGGCCGATCAGGTAGCAGGCGACGAGCTGGGTGAGGAACGCCTTGGTGGAGGCGACCGCGATCTCCGGCCCGCCGTGGGTGTAGAGGACGGCGTCCGACTCGCGCGGGATGGTGGAGCCGTTGGTGTTGCAGATGGCCAGCACCCGGGCCTTCTGCTCCTTGGCGTGCCGCAGGGCCATCAGGGTGTCCATGGTCTCGCCGGACTGCGAGATCACCACGATCAGGGTGGACCGGTCCAGCACCGGGTCGCGGTAGCGGAACTCGCTGGCCAGCTCCACCTCACAGGGGATCCGGGTCCAGTGCTCGATGGCGTACTTGGCGACCAGGCCGGAGTGGTACGCGGTGCCGCAGGCGACGATGAAGATCTTGTCGACGTCGCGCAGGTCCTGCTCGCTGAGGCGGACCTCGTCGAGGGCGATCTCACCGGTCTCGGTGAGCCGGCCGAGCAGCGTGTCGGCGATCGCCTGCGGCTGCTCCTCGATCTCCTTGAGCATGAACCAGTCGTAGCCGCCCTTCTCCGCCGCGGAGGAGTCCCAGTCGATGTGGAAGTCCTTGCCGGTGGCCGGCTGGCCGGCGAAGTCGGTGATCTCGATGCTGTCCGGGGTGATCAGGACGATCTGGTCCTGACCCAGCTCGACCGCGTCGCGGGTGTGCTCGATGAACGCGGCCACGTCGCTGGCCAGGTAGTTCTCCCCGTCGCCGCGACCGACCACCAGAGGCGAGTTGCGCCGGGCGCCGACCACCGCGCCGGGGATCCCCGCGTCGACGGCGAGCAGCGTGAAGGCACCCTCCAGCCGCTGGCAGACCAGCCGCATCGCGGCGGCGAGCAGCTGCGGGCTGTCGACCTGGCCGGCGGAGCGCAGGCCGGCCAGCGCCTGGGCGAGCAGGTGCGCGGCGCACTCCGTGTCGGTGTCGCTGGCGAACTCGACGCCGTCCTCCTCCAGTTCGGCGCGGAGCTTGGCGAAGTTCTCGATGATGCCGTTGTGGATCACCGCCACCCGGCCATCGGGGGACAGGTGCGGGTGGGCGTTGCGATCGGTCGGCCCGCCGTGGGTGGCCCAGCGGGTGTGGCCGATGCCGGTGGTGCCGTCGCCGATGCCGATCGGGCTGGCGGCGCAGGATTCCGGGTCGCTGGCGGCCCGCTCGGCGAGGACCTTCTCCAGGTTGGCCAGCTTGCCAGCCTTCTTCTCGGTCAGCAGCTCGTCGTCGCAGACGACGGCCACGCCGGCCGAGTCGTAGCCGCGGTATTCCAGCCGCCGCAGTCCGTCGAGCACGATGCCGAGCGCCGGGCGCCCACCGGCGTAACCCACGATTCCACACATGGTCCGCAGCCTAACCCAGTTTCGCTCACCATGGGTGCTCGGAAGCCGGGTAAACGATCACTGAATTTGAGCGAACGGGCGGACAGAGGGCTCGGATCGGATAAACCACGCAGGGTGGGTGCCCGGTGCGCGGGTCGCGCGTCCCCGGCCCGAGCCACCGTCCCCTACATTGAAGGCCGTGGTCCGGTCGGCCGCCCGACCCGAACCTGCTGCCCGTCCCCTCCGCGGCGGTGTCCGCGCCCGTCCCCCTGCGAGCTGAGCCGATGTCCGAGGCAATGTCCTCCCCTGATCCGCAGGCCGGTGGGAGCCCGACCGACCCGACCGCGCCACCGGCCGTCCCGGAGCCGCCAGCCTGGTCCCCGCCGGACCCACTGGCCACGCCGACGCCGTGGGCTCCGCCAGCGCCCTGGTCGCCCGCCGGTCCGCCAGCGCCCTGGTCGCCCGCCGGTCCGTCGGCGGGCACCGGCGGGGCGGGTGCCAGCGGCGTACCCAGTGCGCCCAGCACCGGCGTGCCGGGCCCGCCCGCGCCGGGCGCCACCCCGCCACCTGGGCACCCCTGGCCCGGGTACCCCGCACCCGGCTGGCCTCCCGCCGGCTACCCGCCGCCGTACGCGTACCCCGGGTCGACGCCGCCCTCGACGAACGGTGGGCGGACCGTGGCGATCGTGGTGGCCGTGGCCGCCGTCCTGGTGCTCGCCCTGTGCGGCTGCGTCGGTCTGACCGTGCTCAGCAGCTTCGCCGAGGACCCGGTGGGGTCCGGCGAGCCGTACCACCCCGGTTACGTGCCCGACGAGGACGAGGGCACCTCGGCACCGCCCCGCGACCCGGCCACGACGCCGTCGGGCGGGCCCGGCACGCTGACGGTCGTCTACGAGGTGGCCGGGACGGGCACCGCGGACATCCAGTTCTACGACGCCAACGCCGACTTCTTCCAGGTCGACGGGGTGGAGACACCGTGGCGGATGGCGTTAACCGCCAACGACCGCGAGCGGGTGCAGCTCATCGTCTCGCCGGCCGACCTGACGAGAGACGACAAGGTGACCTGCTCGATCACCATCAACGGGAAGGTCGTCTCGCGCGACTCGGGGGTGTACGGAGCGACCTGCTTCGGCTGGTAGCCCCGGCGGGCTTGCGGCGTCGGCGGCGTGCTGGTGTGCCTGTACGGTGCCCCGGTGGCCTTCGGAGACCCGCACCACGAGCACGATCCGAGTGCGCCCTGGGTTCCGCCGGACCCGCCCCGACCCCCAGCGGCCGACCGTGCCGCGCCGCCTGCCGCGACCGACGAACTGCCCGTCCTGCCGCCAGTCGGCGAAGCCGGCGCGCCTCGGCGGCGGCTCGACACCGGGCGACTCACCACCGTCGTACTCGCCGCCGTCGCGGCGGTCGCGCTGGCGGCCTTCGGGTGCCTCGGCGCGGTGTCCCTCCTGATCAACCTGCCCGACCAGGGGTACGGCGGCGACCCGGTGACCCAGCAGCAGCCCACCGACACGGCGGCCGGCCCCGACGAGGAGCAGAGCGTGGTCGCGCCGCCGTCGCCGGATCCGACCCCGTCTCGGAGGCCCGCGTCGACCCCGTCCACCGGACCCGGCCGGTTCGCCGTCGCCTACGCCGTCACCGGGCAGGGACCGGCCGACATCCTGTACCGGGATGCGGACGGCTACCTGGTCCAGCTCGAGAACGTGCCGCTGCCCTGGCACCGCACCATCCGCACCGACGACCCCAGCCAGGCGTTGCTGCAGGGGGCCAAGGCCCACGACCAGGGAGGCCGGACAATCACCTGCGCTTTGACGATCAACGGCGGCCGGCCGGTCACCGAGTCGGTCGGCCCCGCCGGCTGGCGGTGCGGCTGCTTCGGCTGGTAGCGCCGGCGGGTTTGCGGCTTCCGCGCCGGGCCGTAGGCTGGCCCGCGTGACGACGACCGATCCGCTGGTGGCCCGGATGCGGCCGTTCGGCACCACCATCTTCGCCGAGATGTCCGCGCTCGCCGTGCGTACCGGCGCGGTCAACCTCGGGCAGGGCTTCCCCGACACCGACGGCCCGCCGGAGATGCTCGCCGCGGCCGCCGAGGCGCTGCGCACCGGGCACAACCAGTACCCGCCGGGGCCGGGCATCCCGGCGTTGCGCGGGGCCGTCGCGGCCCACCAGCGCCGGTTCTGGGACCTCGAGTACGACCCGGACGGCGAGATCGTGGTGACCGCGGGCGCCACCGAGGCGATCGCCGCCAGCATCCTCGCCCTCTGCGAGCCGGGCGACGAGGTGGTCTGCTTCGAGCCGTACTACGACTCGTACGCCGCCTCGATCGCCCTGGCCGGCGCGGTCCGCCGGCCGGTCACGCTGCGCCCCGCCGCCGACGGCCGGTACGCCGTCGACCCGGCCGAGTTGCGCGCCGCGTTCGGGCCGCGGACCCGGCTGGTGCTGCTGAACTCCCCGCACAACCCGACCGGCAAGGTCTTCACCGCCGACGAGCTGGCCCTGGTCGCCGAGCTGTGCCGGGAGCACGACGCCTACGCGGTCACCGACGAGGTGTACGAGCACCTGATCTTCAGCGACGCGGCCGCGCCGCACGTGCCGCTGGCCACGCTCCCCGGTATGCGCGAACGGACGTTGCGGATCTCCTCGGCCGGCAAGACCTTCTCCTGCACGGGGTGGAAGGTCGGCTGGGTGAGCGGTCCCCCGCCGCTGGTCTCCGCGGTGCTGCGGGTGAAGCAGTTCCTCACCTTCGTCAACGCCGGGCCGCTGCAACCGGCCGTCGCGGTGGCGCTCGCCCTGCCGGACGCGTACTTCGCCGACTTCCGGGACGACCTGCAGCGGCGGCGGGACCAGCTCGTCGCCGGGCTCACCGACGCCGGGTTCCGGGTGTTCGTCCCCGAGGGCACGTACTTCGTCACCGCCGACGTCACGCCGCTCGGCGACCGGGACGGGGTGGAGTTCTGCCGCTCGCTGCCGGAGCGCTGCGGCGTGGTGGCGGTGCCGACCCAGGTCTTCTACGACGACGCGGAGGCGGGGCGGCGGCTGGTTCGGTTCGCCTTCTGCAAACGGCCCGAGGTGCTGACCGAGGCGGTGGGCCGGCTGCGCCTGCTGGCGAAGGAGGAGCGGTGACCGACGCGTACGCCGACCGGGTTCGTCGGCTCACCGCACTGCGCGGCTGCGACACCGTGCTCTCCGGGGCGCGACCGGAGTCGGTAGCCGAGCATCTGGCGGCGATCCGGGCCACCGTGGCCGACGACCTGCTGCCCGACTTCTACGGCGAGGGTGGCGCGGTCGAGGAGCTGGAACGCCGGGTCGGCGAGCTGCTCGGCGTCGAGGCGGTCGCCTTCTTCCCCACCGGCACCATGGCCCAGCAGGTCGCTCTGCGCTACGGCGCCGAGCTGACCGGCCGGGACACGGTCGGTCTGCACCCGCTCAACCACCCGCTGGTCCACGAGCGGGACGCGTACGCCGTGCTCGGCGGGTTGCGGGCGGTGCTGACCACGGGGGCGCCGCGCAACCCGACGGCGGAGGAGGTGGCCGGGCTCGACGAGCCGATCGGCACGCTGCTGCTGGAGTTGCCGCTGCGTGACGCCGGGTTCGTCCTGCCCAGCTGGGACGAGCTGGTGGCGGTGGTCGGGGCGGCCCGGCAGCAGGGCGTCCGGGTACACCTGGACGGTGCCCGGCTCTGGGAGTCGACCGTCCATCTGGGACGCTCGACGGCCGAGATCGCCGCCCTGGCCGACAGCACGTACGTCTCGTTCTACAAGTCCCTCGGCGGGCACTCCGGCGCGGCGTTGGCCGGCTCCGCGGAGCTGGTCCGGTACGCCCGGGCCTGGCGGCACCGCTACGGCGGCAACCTGTTCCAGCAGTGGCCGGCGGCCCTCGCCGCGCTGGCCGGCCTGAGGCACGAGCTGCCCCGGCTGCCGGGCTACGTGGCGCACGCGAAGCTGGTGGCCGCGGCCCTGGCCACCCTGCCCGGCGCGCGAGTGCACCCGGCGCCCCCGCACACGCACCAGTTCCGGCTCTGGCTGCCGCATCCGGCGGCGGCTCTCAACGACGCCAACCTGGCCCTCGCCGAGGACGAGAAGGCGTGGTTCGTCGGCGGCTGGCGGGACACCGAGGTGCCCGGGACCGCGCTGGCCGAGGTCACCGTGGCCGGGCCGGCGCTGGAACTGGATGCCGGCCAGGTCCTCGACCTGGCCGACCGCTTCCTGCGCCGGCTGCCGCGGAGCTGACCACCGGGCGATCGGCCAGGTCGTCGCGGTGGGGTGGCTGGCTTCGTACGGGTGGTGCTGCCACCGCCAGGCCCGCGCGCCCCAGGCCGCGCCGGACCGGTGGTCAGCCGGCGGGGCTCGCCGTCCGTACCTGGTCGGCGATCCGCTCGGCGACGGAACGGGCGGTGGCCTCGGTGGCCGCCTCGACCATGACCCGGACCAGCGGCTCGGTGCCGGACGGGCGCAGCAGCACCCGCCCCGTCTCGCCCAGCTCGGCCTCGGCCCGCTCCACCTCGGCCCGGACGGCCGGCGCGGCGGAGCCCACGGTCCGGTCGCCCACCGGCACGTTGATCAGCACCTGGGGCAGCTTGGTGACCACTGAGGCCAGCTCGGCCAGCGACCTGCCGGTGGCCGCCATCCGGGACATCAGGTGCAGCCCGGTGAGCACGCCGTCGCCCGTGGTGGCGTACGCCGGCATGACGATGTGGCCGCTCTGCTCGCCGCCCAGGGCCAGCCCGGAGGCGCGCAGCTCCTCCAGCACGTACCGGTCGCCGACCTTGGTCTCGACCAGCCGGACGCCCTGCGCGGACATGGCCAGGCGCAGACCGAGGTTGCTCATCACGGTGGCGACCAGAGTGTCCTCGGTCAGCTCGCCGGTCTCGCGCATGGCCAGGGCGAGGATGGCCATCAGCTGGTCGCCGTCGACCTCGTCGCCGTCGGCGGTCACCGCGACGCAGCGGTCGGCGTCACCGTCGTGGGCGATGCCCAGGTGCGCGCCGTGCTCCACCACGGCGGCCCGCAGCGCGTCCAGGTGGTTGGAGCCGCAGTCGTCGTTTATGTTGAGCCCGTCCGGCTCGGCGCAGATCGCGATCACCTCGGCGCCGGCCTCCTGGTACGCCACCGGGGCGACCTCGGCCGCCGCGCCGTTCGCGCAGTCGACCACCACCCTGATCCCGTCCAGCCGGTGCGGCACGGTGCCGACCAGGTGCTGGACGTAGTGGTCGGCGCCGTCGAGCAGGTCGTGCACCCGGCCCACGCCGGCACCGATCGGGCGCTCCCAGGCGGTGGTGGCGTTCGCCTCGACCGCCGCCTCGATCCGCATCTCGATCTCGTCGGGCAGCTTGTGCCCGCCGGCCGCGAAGAGCTTGATCCCGTTGTCCGGCATCGGGTTGTGCGAGGCGGAGAGCATCACGCCCAGGTCCGCCTTGGCCTCGGCGGTGAGGAACGCCACCGCGGGGGTGGGCAGCACACCGACCCGTAGCACGTTGGCGCCGGCGCTGGTGAGCCCGGCGACCACCGCCGCCTCCAACATCTCGCCGCTGGCCCGGGTGTCCCGCCCGACGACGGCGAGCGGGGGATGACTCCTGTCCGTCTCGGCGAGTGTGTGGGCGGCGGCGACCGCCACCGCGAGCGCCAACTCCGGGGTGAGATCCGCGTTCGCCCGCCCGCGTACCCCGTCCGTGCCGAACAACCGGCCCATACCCGCCAACCTCCGATGGAACTGCCGATGGGAGAGAGCGGAACGGCCGGGCCCACCTCCCCGGAGGGGAGGCGGACCCGGCCGTTCGTCAGAAGTACAAGACGTCGCTGGTGATCAGCGCTTCGAGTACTGGGGAGCCTTACGAGCCTTCTTGAGGCCGTACTTCTTGCTCTCCTTGACCCGGGCGTCACGGGTCAGGAAGCCGGCCTTCTTCAGGGCCGGGCGGTCGTCCGGCTCGCTGACGATCAGCGCCCGGGCGATGGCGAGGCGCAGCGCACCGGCCTGGCCGGTGGTGCCGCCGCCACGGAGGTTGGCGATCACGTCGAACGCCTCGGCCTTCTCGGCGGTCACCAGCGGGTCCTTGATGAGCTGCTGGTGCACCTTGCTCGGGAAGTAGGCCTCGAGGTCACGGCCGTTGCAGGTGATCTTGCCGCTGCCGGGGACGATGCGGACCCGGACAATGGCCTCCTTGCGCCGACCCACGGTCTGGATCGGGCGGTCGCCACGAGGCGCGCGGGCGACGGGCGCCGGCGCCTCGGTGGCCTCGGGGGCAACCTCGGTGGCGGTGATGTCGGTCATGCTGTTTCCTTCGCCCGCGCTCACTGCGCGATCTGCTTGATCTCGAACGGCACCGGCTGCTGCGCGCCGTGCGGGTGCTCGGCACCGGCGTAGACCTTCAGCTTCTTGATCAGCTGACGGCCGAGCTTGTTGTGCGGGAGCATCCCCTTCACGGCCAGCTCGATGGCCCGCTCGGGACGCTTGGTGAGCAGCTCGTCGTAGCCGACCTGCTTCAGACCACCCGGGTAACCGGAGTGGCGGTAGGCGATCTTCTGCTGGCGCTTGTTGCCGGTCAGCGCGACCTTGCCCGCGTTCACGATGACGACGAAGTCGCCCGTGTCGACGTGCGGCGCGAAAGTCGGCTTGTGCTTGCCACGCAGCAGCGTGGCGGCGTGGGTCGCCAGGCGGCCCAGCACGACATCAGAGGCGTCGATGACGTGCCACTGACGCTCGATCTCACCCGGCTTCGGGCTGTACGTACGCACAGGTCTACCTTGTCTCGTCGTCGGTCTGGGGTCGCGCGCCGAGGTGACCAGGCGCGCACGAACGACCAAGCGTACCTGATGCGGCACGCCTCTGAATGTCGTACAACAGCAGGCAACGATACCCGGCCGCACGGTGGCAGGTCAAAACGGGGTACCGCCTCGCGTGGTCTGGGCCGTCCTCATGGTGGAGGTCACCTGGCCGACAGCTTACGCCGCCCGGCGCCGGCGCCGACGAGCCGGTCAGATCTCCTGGAGGATGCGCAGCGCCCGGCCCACCCGGCGCATGGTCTCGGTGTCGGCCACGTCCACGCACTCGGTGAACCACTTCTTCATCGGCGAGGAGAGCCGGTCGGGCATCACCACGTACCCACCCATCGGCACGGCCAGGGGCGAGTCCCGCAGCAGCGATTCCTCGACCACCTCGGCCACGATCACGATCGGCACGTCCGTGGAGTTGTAGACGTCGGAGCTGATCACCAGCCCGAGCCGTTCCCGGGCGCCCGAGATGCGCCAGACCTCGCCCCTACGCAGCACGCGGGCGTCCGCCGCCGAACAGGGCGTCGTCGACCAGCGCGGCCTCCTGGGCGTCGGCCAGCGCGGCGGACTCCAGGTCCAGGCCGGAGCGGCCGACGGCGGCGGCGTGCGCGGTGAAGACCTCGCGCAGCGCCTTCTCCCGCGCGGCCTGGTCCATCCAGGCGGAGAGGGAGAGCCCCTCCCGCTTGGCGAACCGGCGCGCGTCCTCGATCGTCTCGTCCGAGAACGACAACGTCACCTTGGCGGTCATGCCGGTGAGATTACCCACTGGTATGACCAGCAGTCATCCCCGCTCGCAGGGTCCGGCGAACCGGACAATCGGCCCAACCGGGACCGGGTCAGGGACGGCGACCGCCGAAGACGGCGAAGCGCCACTCCTTGAAGAAGCAGTCCACGTCGGCCAGGCCGGCCTCGGCGAGCCAGCGGCACTGGTCGGCCACCGGCGCCGGTCGGTCGTGCCGCATCCGCTCCCGGGCGGCGGCGATCTCCTCGCCGTCCGAGCCCAGCTCGGTGATCCGGGCCGTCCAGACCTCGTCGTAGCGCTGGTCCAGCGCCGGGGTCGGGCCGGCCACCTGCTCGGCGTTGACGAACACCCCGCCGGGTACCAGCGCCTCGGCCGCCCGCCGGTAGAGCACCCGCTTGCCCTCGTCGGTCAGGTGGTGGATGGCCAGCGCCGAGACCACCGCGTCGTACCGGCCGGCGGGCAGCGGATCGGCCAGGTCGGCGCGCACCGTCCGGTGCGGCACGGCCCGGGCGGACAGGTGGTCGGCGGCCACCGCGAGCATGCCCGGCGCGGCGTCGACCAGGGTCAGCCGGACGCCCGGGACGGCCGCGGCGAGCAACAGGGAGAGCAGGCCGGTGCCGGCGCCCAGGTCCAGCACCTCCGGGGTACGCCCGGCGGCGAGCGCTGCCCGCAGCGGGGGCGCGGCCACCTCGACCGCGGTGCCGTAGAAGGCGTCGAAGCAGGGCACCAGGCGGCGCCGGGCCTCGTCGTAGCTGCCCGCCACCGCGTCGAACGCGTCCGCCACACCCATCACGCCTCCCACTATTCGGGAACTTCGTCTCACATTCTAAAGCTCCCGAGGGGCGTGCGGTCAGCCGACCGAGGCCGGGTAGCCGCGTTCGTGTTCGGCCTGAAGGCGGAGCATGGCGTGCTCGACGACGGTCACCAGCACCTGCTTGACCGACTCGCGGTGCCGGGCGTCACACATCACCAGCGGGACGTCCGGCGAGATCGCCAGCGCCTCGCGAACCTCCTCCACCTCGTACAGCGGGGCATCGTCGAACCGGTTCAGCGCCACCACGTACGGCAGGTTGCGGTTCTCGAAGTAGTCCAGCGGCGCGAACGCATCGGTGATCCGGCGGGTGTCCACCAGCACGGCGGCACCCACCGCACCCCGGATGATCTCGTCCCACATGAACCAGAAGCGGGTCTGGCCCGGCGTACCGAACAGGTAGAGGATCAGGTCCTGCGCCATGGTGATCCGGCCGAAGTCCATGGCGACCGTGGTGGTCTCCTTGCCAGGCACCTTCGACGGGTCGTCGATGCCCACGCCGGCCGCGGTCATCAGCGCCTCGGTGGTCAGCGGAGTGATCTCGGAGATCGCACCGACCAGGGTGGTCTTGCCCACCCCGAAGCCACCCGCGATCACGATCTTCGCGGAGATGATCTCCCGGCTGCGGTTCGCCCCGGCGGGGTCATAGTTCGCGAAGTCCACTTAGCACCCTTCCAAGCAGGTTCATCCGCTCCTGGAACCCCGTCGCGGGAGCGGCAGTGTGTAGCGTCAGCAGGCCCTCGGCCACCATGTCGGCGACCAGCACCCGGGTCACGCCCAGCGGCATCCGGGTGTACGCGGCGATCTCCGCCAGCGACTGTGCCCGGCCCTCGCAGACCGTGGCGATGCGGTACTTGTCGTGCCCGGCGAACCGTGCCTCGGCCGCCTGGGTGAAGTTGCACGACAGCACCGCCTCGAGCGCGATGTTCTGCAACGGCTCGGTGCGGCCACGGGTGACCGCGTACGGTCGCACCAGCGCCCCACGTGGATCCCGCCGTGGTTCCATCTCGCGATCACCTCCCCTTTCGTACGGAGCCGGGCCGGCTCCTGGTCACGTCCAACGCCCGGTCAGGACCGGACGGCATCCCGCGGCAGTGGAACGAGGGCCTGGCCGACCCGTTCCACCAGCAGCGCCATCTCGTAGCCCACCTGACCGACGTCGCAGCTGCGGGCGGCCAGCACCGCCATCGACGAGCCGTCGCTGATGGACATGAGGAAGAGGTACCCGCTGTCCATCTCGATGACCGTCTGGAGCACCCCGCCGGCGCTGAACATCCGGGCGGCGCCCTCGGTCAGGCTCACCACACCGGAGGTGATCGCGGCGAGCTGGTCGGCCCGGTCCCCTGGTAGGTCGCGGGAGGAGGCGAGCAGCAGCCCGTCCGCGGACACCGCCACCACGTGGGCGATGCCCGCCACGCTGTCGGCGAAGTTGGTGAGCAGCCAACCCATGTCCTGCATGGCCGCCGGCCTGTTCATCGGTTCGTCTCCTTGGTCGAGGTGCTGTTCAGGTCCGCGCCAGCCGTCCGACCCCGCTGCACACCGCGGTGGTAGGCCGACAGCAGGCCGCGTACTTCGTCCGGCGTGCGCCGGGTGCGGGCCCGGGCGGCCTTGGGTTCGATGCCGCCGGGCACGAGCTGGGCCTGGGGCACCCGCTTCGGCAGGCCGGAGCGGGTGGTGCCGGCGTTGGTGGGCTCCGCGGCCTGGCTGGCCCGCGACCAGCCCTCGTCGGCCGCCGTCCGCCAGGCGCCCGCGTCGTCCGCCGACGGCGGGGGTGTGGCGGCGGGCGGGGTGGACGATGCCGCCGGCGGCGTGTACGGCGGGGGCGTGGTCAACCCCGACGCCTGGGCGCCCGGGGTACGGGTCGGCAGCGGAGGCGGCGGCGGAGCCGCCGGGACCGGCTGCGCCGCGGCGGGCGCCGGCCCGTCGTCGAACTGCGGCCGGGCGAAGATCGTGGTCTCGTCGTTCCCGTGCGAGCGGAACCAGACCGCTTCCATCTCCCGGAAGATCGGCGCCTCGGCCTGCGGCTCGGGCTGGGCCGCCACGGGCGCGGCCGGCGCCGGGGGCACCGCCGCGATCGGCTGGTACGCCGGCGTGGCCGGATAGGCGGGCGGGTTCGCCGGAGCGGGCACGGCCGGAGCCGGAGCCGCCGTGTCGCCGCCCGGAGTCCGCCTCGGCAGCGGATCGAGCGTCGGGTACGTGACGGTGGGTCCCCCCGCCGACCAGCCACCCCCGGACATGGGGGTCGACGGCGCGGGCGCGGCCGGAGTGTTCGCCGGCACGCTCGGCAGCGCGCCGGTCGTACCGCCGAGTTGCACGGCCGGGCCGCTGTCCCGCGCCTCGGCCCCGGCCTGCCAGCGGGCGGGCGGCGGGCTCGCGGAGCGCCACTGGTCGGTGAGGGTCGCCGTGGCGCCGCGTCCCGCGCCCGCCAGCGAGTCGGCGGCGGAGCCGGCCTGGCGCAGCGGGGACTGCTCGACGGCGAGCGGCTGGTGCGGGCGGGGCAGCGAAGCCTGGCCCCGGTTCGCCGGCAGCACGACGGCGGAGTTCGGCAGGGTCACCTGGGCCACGGTCCCGCCCTCGACGTTGCGCCGCAGCTCCACCCGGATGCCGTAGCGGGCGGCGAGCCGGCTGACCACGGCCAGACCCATCAGCCGGAACGCGGCCACGTCGACCGTGGGCGGGGCGGCCAGCCGCCGGTTCAGCGAGTCGAGCTGCTCGTCGCTCAACCCGAGGCCGCGGTCCTCGACCTGGATCAGCACGTAGTCCCGGATCCGCCGGCCGTCGGCGACCACAGTGGTGTTCGGCGGCGAGAAGCGGGTGGCGTTGTCGAGCAGCTCCGCCACGAGCCGGACCACGTCGTTGACCGCGTGCGCGGCGACCGAGATGTCGGTGTCGACCGTGCCGAACTCGATCCGGTTGTAGAGCTCGACCTCCGACTGGGCGGCCCGCAGCACGTCGACCAGGAGCGCGTCGTCCCGGCGCGGCACCGCCGAGTCGGCGCCGGCCAGCACGAGCAGGTTCTCGTCGTTGCGGCGCATCCGGGTGGCCAGGTGGTCGAGCTCGAAGAGCTGGGCCAGCCGCTTCGGGTCCTCCTCGCCGCGCTCGATCGCGTCCAGCTCGCCGATCATGCGGTCGACCAGGTTCTGCGAGCGCCGGGCCAGGTTGAGGAACATCGCCGAGACGCTGGTCCGCAGCGCGGCCTGCTCGGCCGCCACCCGGACCGCCTCCCGGTGGACCACGTTGAAGGCCGCCGCAACCTGGCCGACCTCGTCGCGGTTGGTCAGCTTGATCGGGTCCCGGACCTGCTGGACGATCTCGTCCACGCCGCCGTCGCCGATGGCGTTGACGTTCTGCAGCCGGCTCACCGCGTCCGGCAGGTCGTGGTTCGCCACCGCCAGGGCGCCCTCGCGCAGCCGGCGCAGCGACTCGTTGAGCGAGCGGGCGAGCACCACGGCCAGCGTCACGGCGATGGCCAGCGTGAGGAGGACGAGCATGCTCTCGACGACGGCCTGCCGGATGACGTTGGCGCGGACCGTGTCGGCGTCGGTGAGCAGTCGGTCCTGAAGCTCGATCTCGGCCCACCGCATCAGCTCGTCGACCGCGCCGATGGCGGCGGCAGCGTCGGCGCGGCTGACCAGTGGGGCCCGCCCGACGGAGCGGGACAGGTCGTTCGCCACCCGGTCGGCCAGCTGGACCGCGTCACCGGAGACCGTGCCGTTCACCAGGGAGCGTTGCGCGGGCTCGGCGGCCCGGGAGAAGGCGACCAGCGCCTCCTGCTGGGCGGTCAGGGTGGTCAGGAAGGCGGAGAACTGCTCCTCGTTGAGCTGGCCGGTGGAGAGCGCGGTGAAGGCGACCGCCTGCTCCTCGGCGACCGCCGCCTTCGCCTGGGCGAACGCGGCCACCGCGCGGCGGGCGTCGGCGATGCTCTCCGCGCCGGGCTGCTGGGCCAGGGTGTCCCCGTACGCGACCAGGTCGTCGACGACGATGCCGTAGCGCAGGACCGCCTCGGCCACCGGCATCTGCTGCCCGTCCAGCACCTCCTGTCGGGTGCTGTTCAGCCTGCCCAGGTGCTCGTCGATCACCTTGAGTCGGCCCCGGACCGAGGCCGGCACGTCACCGAGCCGGTCCCGCTCCTCCTGGTACGCGGCGATCCGCTCGTCGGTCCGCCGTACCCGCAGGTTGTAGTCGTCCGGCTGGCGGTTCGGCGTGGCCAGGTACGCGGCCGCCGCCATCCGCTCCTTGTGCAGGTCGTGGGTCAGCGCCGAGACGTCGATCGACAGCGCGGTCAGCGACCGGATCCGGGTGGCCTCGTACGCGCCCTGGCCGATCGAGACGAGTCGGATACCTGCCAGGGCGATGACAGCGGCGACCGGAACGACCAGGATGAGCGCGAGCTTGGAACGAATCCGCGCGTCACGCAGCCGAGGCAGCCACCGTCGCCGCTTCCGCTGATCGGCCTCGGGGTTCTCGGGCAGGGTCGTAGGTCCGCTGCTCACGACATCGCCTCCGTCGTATCTTCCACGCCCGCCCCGCCGATCCGTGCCTGGTGCGGCGGCCAGCGCCACGCGCGGCACGGCCGCGATTTCATCAGAGAAGATCCCGTTTGGGAAGCCGCAGTGGGACAGTAAACGGTCGGCGGGCGCTCAACCCGTGCTCCGGTCAACTAATACCTTCATTTCTTCGGGGTCCTGAACTGGGCTTGTTTCCCAGCGTGGCCGGTCGCATCTGTGCAGTGATCGCCGGCCATCATTCCGCATCCCCAATATGTGGGATGGGTGTCCCGAAACGACTCCCGCCACCCGCGCTTGACCACAGGGCCCGGCATTGGCAAGGTTTTGCAGGCTTCGCGCACACCGTACGGCATACCAATCCCGTCACTCCAATGAGGACGGTCAAGCGGCGGTGATCGGGCGTACGCCCGCGCCGCATCTGGAGGACTGAGTTGAGCCCCATCCGCTCCGCGAGCATCGCCGCGCTCGCATCGGCCGTGCTGGCCACCACGCTCACCGGCTGCCAGTTCGGCGGGGAGCAGCAGGACACCAGGCCGATCGTGATCGCCGCGGACCTCGAGCTCTCCGGCGCCTCCGCGCCCGTCGGCAAGGTGTACCAACGGGCGCTGGAACTGAAGCGCGACCAGTTGAACGCCTCCGGCGCGCTGGGCGGCCGGAAGATTGAACTCAGGGTGAAGGACAACCGCTCCGACGCCGCCGAATCCTTGCGTAACATCAACGATTTCATCGGTGACCGTAGCGTCAGCGCCATCATCATGGGCGGCTGCAACGAATGCGCGGTCGGGGCCGCCCGGACGGTCGACGAGAAGCGGGTTCCGACCATCGCGCTCGCCCCCTCCGCCGCCGTCACCGAACCGGTCGCCGAGCGCCGCTACATGTTCAAGCTGGCTCCGAACGCGACCGACAGCGCCGCCGCCCTCACCGCCGAACTGGGCCGGCAGAAGATCCGCAAGGTGGGGGTGCTGCACAGCTCCGACAGCTACGGCCAGGAAGGGCTCGACGCGCTGAGGCGCGAGCTCAGCAAGGCTGACATCGCGGTGGTCCGCGCCGAGGCGGTACGCCCGACCGACACCGACGTCAGCGGCCAGATCGCCGACCTGGTTGCGAAGAAGCCCGGGGCGCTGGTCGTCTGGACCCCGAACGAGCAGGCCTCGCTGGCGGCCGTCAGCGCCCGGCAGTCCCGCTACGCCGGCTCGCTCTTCTTCGACGCGGCGGCGGCCGGCGAGCTCTTCCTGGGCGCCTCGGCCCGTTCCACGGAACGGGCCACCCTGATCTTCACGCAGACCATGGTGATCGACGACGTCATCGCCACCACCCCGGCCAAGGCCGCGCGCCGGCAGTGGTTCCAGGACTACACCGCCCGCTTCGGCGGCTACCACGGCTCGTCGTCGTTCGCCGCCGACGCGGTCCAACTCATCGCCGACGCCGAACTGCGGGCCGGTGGTGACCCCCGCCAGGCGAACCGGGACAGCCTGCGTGACGTGCTGGAGACCGCGCAGCTCGACGGGCTCTCCGGACCGATCCGGATGACCCCGGACAACCACTCGGGGCTGATGCCACAGGCGCTGACGGCCCTGGTGGCGCGTGGGGGTCGCTGGCGTTTGGCCGGATAGCCTAAGATCTTCGTCACATCGAGGTTTGTACAGCTCTCGATGCACGACGATCGCCTGAATGCTGGAGGTGGCTTCATTGCTGATCCCGAGAAAGCCCGGCCGGTGGCGGTCGCTGACTGCTGGCGCCGGCGTGGCTGCGGCAGTGCTGGCCGCCGCGCTGGTCTGTCCCACACCGGCGCAGGCTTCGGCCGCTCAGGGCGTCATCTCCGGAACCGGTGCGGTGACTGACGACTTCGGCGACGAGGCCACGCTGAGCCGATACGGCCAGTACCGCTACAGCACCGCCGTCGCCCTGTGGCAACGGGTCCTGGTCGCCGAAGGCTTCCTCACCGACTCCGGCGTCGACTGCGACTTCGGGCCGGCAACCGAAGCCGCCACCGTGAAGTTCCAGCAGCGCTACGGGCTGACCGCCGATGGCGTTGTCGGCACGCAGACGTGGAGCAAGGCAGACGACTTCCTGGTCAACGAGTACCAGACCGTGGGCTATGAGCTCATCGCGTACAAGTCGGCGAAACGGGTCGAGGAAATCTCCTTCCGGCGCGCGAGCAGTTACTACCACACCTTCCTGCCGGGCGGCCGGGTGTGGGCGATGGCCTACAACACCTCGGCGTCACCGTACTGTTGACAACCAGGAACGAGCAGCAGCGTGGCGGAGCCCCGGACCTACCTCGGTCCGGGGCTCGTCGCTTCGGGCGCCTACGTCGTCGTTGGTTACCGGGCTGAGGTGGTGGCCCGGACCCAGGGCAGGGCCAGGCGTTCGAGGAGGGTGAGGGCGGAGTAGAGCAGGATGCTCATCAGCGCGACCAGCACGATCGCCGCCCACGCCGTCGGGAAGTCACCGATGCCGTTGTACTGCAGGATCTGGTAGCCCAGCCCGGGCCGGTCCGAGTAGAACTCCCCGATCACGGCGCCGATCGCGGCGAGCGGCATGGCCACCTTCAACCCGACGAAGATCTGCGGCAGGGCGGCCGGGAACCGTACCTTGCGGAACGTCTGCCACCACGACGCGTTCAGCGACCGGCCCAGCTCGGCCAGGTCGGCCGGGGTGGTGGTCAGCCCGGTCGCGGTGGACAGCACGATCGGGAAGAAGCAGAGCAGGAAAACCATGGTCAGGATGGGCTTCTGCCCCCAGCCCACGGCGACCACCAGCAGCGGTCCGAAAGCGATCTTCGGCACCGCGTTGACCGCCACCAGCAGCGGCGAGAACATCCGCTCCACCCGGCGCGAGGCGGCCAGGGCCATCCCGATCAGCACGCCGGCGGCCGACGACAGCAGGAAGCCGAGCACGGTCATCCAGGTGGTGATGCCCATGGCCGGAAGCAGTACGTGGGCCGCCCCGGTCAGCGACCGCCACACCGACTGCGGCGGGGGCAGCACCGCCGGGTGGATCACGTGCAGGCCCGAGGTGAGCAGCCACCAGGCCGTCACCACGATCACCAGCCCGAGCGCCGGCAGCCCCACCACGGCCGGTCGTACTCTGGGCCGCCCCCGGGTGGGCGCGGCCGGTGGTGGGGCCGCGGCCGGCGTGCCGGTGGGTGCCCCGGTCAACTGCGTCAAGGTGTCCTCCTCTCTCGGCCGGCCGGACGACCGGCACGCGAAGGGGGTGCGCCCCACCGGAACGGCGGGCCGCACCCCCGATGTCCGAGCCGACCGGTCAGGCCTTCGGCGCGAGGTTCAGGTCGATGATCTGGTCGGGGGTGAGGTCCTGCTTGAGCGCGCCCGCGCCCCGGAGCAGGGCGATGCTCTTGGCCACCCGGCCGCTGTCCAGCGTGCCGATCGCGGTGCCCGAGTTGCTGGACCGGACGTACGCGGCCATCAGCTCGAGCTCGGCCTTCGCCGCCGCCGGGTTGGTGGCGTCCACGTTCTTCTTCAGGATGTCCGCCGCCTCCTGCGGGTGCTCCAGGGAGTACTCCAGGCCCTTGAGCAGCGCCCCGACGAAGCGCTTGACCATCTCCGGCTTCTCCTTGGCGATCTTCGTGGAGGTGATCAGCGCGTTGCCGTAGAGGTCCTGCATCACGTTGCTGTAGGGCAGCACGACCGGCGTCTTCTTGGTCACCGCCGCGACCGTGGGCTGACCCACCACGAACTGGCCGATGCCGTCGACCGAGCCGGAACCGAGCATGCTCATGAGGGCCTGCGCCTCACCGTTGACCCAGGTCACCTTGCTGCCGTCGATGCCGGCCAGCCGGGCGTACGTCGGGAAGAGGTTGCGCACGACGGAGAAGGGAGTGTCGGCGAGCTTCTTGCCCTCGAGGTCCTTCGGAGTGGCGATCTTCTTGCCCTCGACCGAGACGATCGCGGCCATGGTCCGCTGCTGGATCGCGGCCACCGCGACGAAGTCCTTCGCCTCGCCGTTGCCGAGCTGGAGGATGCCACCGGTCAGGTCGATCGGGCCGAACTGGGCCTGGCCGCCGGTGATGGTCTGGATGACCGAGCCGGTGCCCTGCCCGGGCTTGATGTCGACGTCGAAGCCGGCCTCCTTGAAGAAGCCCTTGTCCTTCGCCACCCAGGCGTACGAGTCACGGCCGAAGTTGCCGAATGAGGTGAGGTAGGTCACCTTCTCCAGGGAACCGCCCGTGCCCTTGGCGTCCGTGGACTTGTCCGAATCGCCGCTGCAGCCGGCGACCAGGGCGAGGGTGGCGGCCAGCGCGGCGGCGGCGACCGTACGGGTCAGCCTTCTCATCTATGCACCATGTCCTTTCCGACCAGGCGATACTCGCCTGGACGGGTCGTGGGTCCGACGGTGCCGGCAGGAGGGGACGCCGACCGGGCCGTCGTGAGGGGACTCTTCGCGCGCAACAGCGTACGAGAAGGTCAGTGGACGTCGGCGGGCGTACGGGTTGCGGAACGGAAACGAAGTTGCCTGACGGAAAACAGACTGTCTTCCACCCCAGACGGTGCTATGGGGAGCAGCCCGCTACGCTAGGCCGGCTCTCGTTCGCGACGTGGAAGGAGGCGGCGGGAGATGATCCGACTGTCCGGGGTGTCCCGCACCTTCGATGGCCGCTCCGGGCGAGTCGAGGCGGTGCGCGGCATCGACCTCGAGGTAGCGGACGGCGAGTTCGTCGCCGTCCTCGGCCGCTCCGGCTGCGGCAAGTCGACCCTGCTCCGCATGATCGCCGGACTGTTGCCGGCCACCGCCGGTGAGATCACCGTCGGCGGTACGCCGATCACGAAGCCGCGCCGGGACATCGCCATGCTGTTCCAGCGGCCGGCGCTGCTGCCCTGGCGCTCGGTGCTCGACAATGTCCTGCTCCCCGTCGAGATCTTCGGCTGGAGCCGGGCGAAGCATCGCGGCCGGGCCCGCGCGCTGCTGGAGATGGCCGGGCTGGGCGGCTTCGAGAAGCGCCTGCCGCACGAGCTGTCCGGCGGCATGCAGCAGCGGGTCTCCCTCTGCCGGTCACTGATCGGCGAACCGCGCGTGATGCTGATGGACGAGCCCTTCTCGGCGCTCGACGCGCTCACCCGGGAGGAACTCTCCGGCGAGCTCCAGCGGGTGCACATGGAGACGAAGGCGACCATCGTCTTCGTCACCCACTCGATCGACGAGGCGGTGCTGCTCGCCGACCGGGTGGTGGTGCTCAGCCCGCGTCCCGGCCGGATCCGCAAGGTGGTCGAGGTCAACGTGCCCCGACCGCGCACCCTCGGCCGGCACGCGCACCTGGCCGACGTGGCCCGGATCAGCGCCGACCTGCACGAGTTGCTGATGGAGCGGGAGGCGCCGGAGGTGCCCGCGCAGCCCGGCGCGCCGGACGGGCCCACGTCGGGTGACACTGCGGACACGCCGAAATCGGGCGACGCAGCGGAGACGCCGAGGCCCGGCGACGCGGCGGAGACGCCGACGGGGGCCGGCACGGGAGTCCGCTGACCATGCGAGTGTCGGTGTTCATCGAGCCGCACCGCGGGGCCAGCTACGACGACCAACTCCGGTTCGTCCGGCAGGCCGAGGAGACGGGCTTCGAAAGCTTCTTCCGGGCCGACCACTACCGGTCGATGGGCGACGACCCGGGGCTCCCCGGCCCCACCGACGCCTGGCTGACGCTCGCCGCGCTGGCCCGGGAGACCTCCCGGATCCGGCTCGGCACTCTGGTCACCTCGGCCACCTTCCGGCTGCCCGGTCCGCTGGCCGTGCTGGTGGCCCAGGTCGATCAGATGAGCGGCGGGCGGGTCGAGCTGGGCATCGGCGCCGGCTGGTACGAGCGGGAGCACACCGCGTACGGCATCCCCTTCCCCGCCGTCGGCGAGCGGTTCGACCGGCTGGCCGAGCAGCTGGAGATCATCACGGGGCTGTGGGGCACCCCGCCAGGCGAGACGTACAGCTTCAAGGGCGAGCACTACCAGCTGGTCGACGCGCCTGCGCTCCCCAAACCGGTGCAGCGGCCGGGGCCACCGGTGATCGTCGGCGGCCGGGGCCCGAAGCGCACCCCCGAGCTGGCCGCCCGGTACGCCGACGAGTTCAACCTGCCGTTCAAGTCCGTCGCCGAGACCGCCGCCGCGTACCAGCGGGTACGCGAGGCGTGCGAGCGGACCGGGCGCACCGAGTCGGGGCGGCCACCCCTGGCGCTGTCCGCCGGAGTCGTGGTGGCCATCGGCCGCACCGATGCGGAGGCGCAGCGCCGGGCCGCGCCGCTGCACGTCAAGAGCGCCCTCCCCCCGGAGGACCCGGTGGTCGGCTCTCCCGCGCAGCTCGTCGACCGGCTCGGCGAGTTCGCCGCGATCGGCGCCACCCGGGTGCACCTGCGCCTGATCGACTTCCACGACCTCGACCACCTGGAACTCATCGCCGCCGAGGTGCTCCCCCAACTGGTCCGGGCCCGGTGACCGAGATCGCCGCCGACCTCGGACTCGGTCCCGTGGGCCAGGAGATCGTCTACGAGAACGACAAGGTACGCGTCTGGCACATCCGCCTGGAGCCGGGCGAGCGGCAGCCGCTGCACCGGCACGACCACCCGGACCTGGTGGCCGCGGTCCAGGGCACGAAGAACGTCGTGCAGACCATCGACGGCACGACGATCGACGCCGACGAGCCGACCGGCGGGGTGGTCCACCACGACCCGGGCGCGGTGCACATGCTGACCAACGTCGGGGACACCGCCTACCTGGCCCGCCTGGTCGAGTTGAAGTAGCCACGCCGGCGCGCCGTGCCGCGACGCGCGGTGGCATTGGTGGCGATCGGGGTCACCGGGCCGTAACGTGCCGGACATGGCCTTTCGGACGTGGAGCAGGCTGCTGCTCACGGCGCTCGGGGTGGGCGTGCTGGCCGGTGCCGGTCAGCTCGGTCTCGCGTACGGGTTCGGCGTCGTGCGCCTCGACGGAGCGTTCACCGACGGCGCGGTCAACCGCTGGCCCGCCCAGCTCGCCTGGGTCGGCTGGTTCGCGGCGGTCGCCGCGGTGGCCGGTGCCGTCGCGACGGAACGCCTCGCCCGCCGGGACGGGGCCCCGGGTGGCACCACCGAACAACTCGCCCTCGCCGGCGCCGCGGCGCTGGGCGCGACCGTGGTCGCACCGCTCTGCATGCGGCCGGCCCGCACCGCCGAACTCGCCGGCACCGTCGACCCGGTGTGGGCGGTCGGCATCTGCGCGATCCTCGGCGCGGTGGTCGGGGCGGGCGCGGCGATCATCGTCCTGCTCAAACCGCCGTTCGGGTGGAACATCGCGATCATCACGCTGGCTGTCTGGCTGTTCGCGCTGGCGTCCGCCGCGCCGTCGGTGTCGGCGACCGGGCCGCTGGTCACCGTACGCCTCGGGGTCCTCGAACCGTCCTGGCTGGACGCCACCGCCGCGCAGCGCCTGGCCACGCTGCTCCTGCCGCTGATCGCACTGCTCGCCGGGGCGGCGGTCGGCGCGCTGGCCCGCCGACGCGGTCACCTTCCGCTGGTCGGCGGGGCGGCCGGTGCCGCCGGGCCGGTGCTGCTGGCCTTCGCGTACCTGACCGCCGGCCCCGGCACGGCAGCCGACCGGTACCAGCTCGCCCCCTACTACGGGGCGCTGATCGCGGTCGCCGCCGGCGCACTCGGCTCGGCCGCCACCACGGTGCTGCGCCGGACGGTCGTGGCTCCGGAGACCGCCGCACTCGAACCCACGGACATCCTCCAGCCCCTGCCTCCGGTGCCCACCATTCCGGGCCACCCGGCCCCCGCCGACGGCCCGGAGGCGGCCGTTCCGTCGACGGCCGAGGACACGACCGGCGGAGCCGACGAACCGGTGAGCGGCCGGGAGGTGCGCCCGACGGGCGCCGTGGCCGCCACCCCCGCCCACTGGGACTGGCCGGCGCCCGCGGGTCTCACGCCGGCACCCGTACCGGCCCACGGTTCGCGCGCCGAGCGGACGTCCCTCGAGCGCATCACCGCCGACGACCGGGTGACCTCCACCGAGCGCATCACCGCCGACGACCGGGTGACCTCCACCGAGCGCATCCCCTCCGGCGACCACACGGCCGCCGCCGACCCGGCCACCATCGCCCAGCCCACCTCCACCGACCCCACGACACCCGCCCAGCCCACCTCCACCGAGTCCAGCACGCCCGCCCAGCCCACCTCCACCGAGCCCGCCACGCCCGCCCAGCCCACCTCCACCGAGCCCGCCAGCCCCGCCGAGCTCGTCTCCGGTCCGCCCACCGTCGCCGAGGAGCCGGACCCGGGGGTCCTGGTCGCCACCCCTGCCGCGCCGACGCCGGATGCCTCGCCGAGTACGGCTGGCGACGCCGGCACCGACGAGCCGAGCGCCGGGCGGGACGCCGACGACCTCGCGCGGAGCCTGCCGGTGCCGGGGCTACTGCCCTCGGGGCGGCGTACCTCCGCCATCGACGTGCTCGCCGCCGGCCGTCCGGCTGAGCACCCGCCCGTCGCGCCGCACGGACAAACGCCGGCGTCGGCGGGGTTTACCGATCTGGCGCCCTCGCCAGGGTCGGACGTCGCCGTTCCAGCGCAGATGGACAGCCCCGTTCCGGTACAGGCGCGGCGCGACCCGGCCGACTCGTTCGCAGCGGGCAGCACGCCGGCGGATCCGCCAGCGGCGGAAACGCCGATGGTTGCTCCCGCCGACTCCGCCCCGGGCGGCACGCGCCCGGACGGGCGGTCCAGGCGTGGGCGCAAGGTTCGCACCGGCCCGACCACCACGACGACGTCAACCAAACGAACGCTGGCCGAACCGGCGCCCGCCGAGCCCGCCTCGGCCCACCCGGACCCGGCCGAGGCCGTGTCGATCGAGCCGATCTCCGTGGAGCCGGCCCAGGCCAAAGCGGCTCCGGCCAAGCCCGCCCCGCTCCGGGCGACCCCGGCCCAGGCGGCGCCGGTCGAGGTGACCCCGGCGCAAACGGCGCCGGCCCAGACAGCGCCGGCCCCGGCCGCCCCGACCCCGGCGACGCCGACCCAGGCGGCCCCCACCCAGGCGACGCCGACCCAGGCGGCCCCCACCCAGGCGGCCCCCACCCAGGCGGCGCCGGCCGACCCGAGCCTCGCCGCATCGGGGGCACCCGGGGTCGACGCACCGGGACGCTCGGCTCCGCCGGTCCCCCGGCCGGCCGGCGGCCCCGACTCCATGACCGGCAGGCCCACGTCGAGCCTGGGCGGTGAGCCAAGCGGCGCCGCGCCGGGTCCCGCGCCCGCCGAGGGTGGACGGAGCAGGCCGCGCTACTTCTTCTCCGACGACGAGCCGACCGCGAGGGATCTTCCCGCCTCGGTCGACGCTCCGGCGTCGCCGCGCCCGCGCTTCCCGATCTTCGAGGATGTGACGGACCAACCGGACAACGCCCTGTCGGCCTGGCCGGCCGCACTCCCGCCGAGCCCGCCGGTCGCCGCGCGGCCCAGCGAACCCGCCGCGCCCCCGCCGAGCCGGCCAGTGGCACCCCCGCCCAGCGAGCCGGTCGCACCCCCGCCGA